>CANQWP010000030.1 GCA_947627585.1 uncultured Clostridia bacterium | reverse complement strand
ATGGAGCAGCCGTTGGCGATGCCGTGATAGTGACTCATGCAAAGGCAAGCGTTGTGACAGCGAATGCACGGCATGATGTCGTCCGCTTTTCCTTCCATCATTTTGGTCACCCAATGCGGATCAGTCAAAAATTGTCTTGCAACGCCCATTGCGTCGATTTTTTCTTCTTTGATTGCTTTTGCCGCAACGCCGACTTCCATTTTGCCGGCACAAACCACAGGAATGTCAACAAATTTGCGGATATGTTCAACATCTTTCAAGTTGCAGTTGTTTGGCATATATTGTGGCGGGTGAGCCCAATACCAAGCGTCATACGTGCCGTTGTCGCAGTCCAGCATGTCATATCCGGCGTCTTGAAGATATTTTGCCGCTTTTTCGCTTTCTTCCATGTTTCTGCCGACTTCAACAAACTTTTCGCCTGGCATTGCGCCTTCGCAAAAGCCCTTCGTTTTGCTGACAACGGAATATCTCAAAGAAACGGGATAGTCTTCTCCGCATTCGGCCTTGATCGCTTTGACGACTTCGGTTGCAAAGCGGAAGCGGTTTTCAAAACTGCCGCCATATTCGTCAGTGCGGTGGTTGGTATATTCTGTTGTGAATTGGTCCAAAAGATATCCTTCATGCACCGCGTGAATTTCAACCCCGTCAACGCCGGCGTCCTTGCATTTTTTTGCCGTTTTTGCAAAAGCAGAGATCATTTTTTCAATTTCGCGTTTTGTGACAGCGCGGCAGGTGGCGTCCTCCGCCCAGCGAGATGGCAATTCGCTTGGAGACGCGCAAAGATAAGAGATGTCAAAGATCGGCTTGACAAGTTTTCCCAAAAATTTGTTTTTCAGCATTGGCACCATTTTGTTTGGAATGGAAAACGAGCGCCCAAACCCGGCGGTGAGCTGAACAAAAAGTTTCGCACCTGTTTTGTGCAATTCGTCCATATATGGCTTCAATTTTTTGAAAGCGCCATTTGCTTTATACAGCCATTGTCCGCCCAAAAGATTTTTCAGCGGCGCAATTCCGGTGATCAGAAGCCCGGTGTTGTTTTTGGCGATGTCCAAAAAGAAATCGGCGGCATCTTTGTCAAAGTGATGCGGCTCCATCCAGCCAAAAAGAGATGTTCCGCCCATTGGGCAAAGCACAATTCGATTTTTGATTTCCAAATTCCCGATTTTCCAAGGCGTGAAAAGCGGCTCAAGTGTTTTTTCCATAAAACCCTCCATTTTTAATTATTTTTATTCTAAAATTTTGCAAGGCCTGATGTCAAATAAATTTAATGTATCCAAAATGAATTTAAAAAATCGTGATGATTATCGCGCACATCATTTTTCATAAAACTTCACGCATTTTTCAAAGATCTCGTCAGCGATGTCCTCGGCCGTGCGATTTGTGCTGTCAATCACAAGGTCATAGTTTTCGCGCGTCAAGTTGTCAAAGCCATAAATTTTTTTGTAGCGCTCATTTTCCAAATTGAAGCGGTTGACAAGATGCTGGCGGGCGCTTTTCACATCGTCAATCTTCTCTTTTCCTGTGCGATTTGAAGTTGCAAGGCGGCGAGCCATTTCATCTTCTGTCACATCCACAAAAACCTTGAAAGAATTTGGAACAAAATGCCACGCAAGTCGGCTGTCGAAAATCACCTTTTGACCATCAAGCTCTTTTCCAAGTCGTTCGGTCTCTTTGTCAACAAAAAAGTCAAAAGACGGGTCGGAAAGGCAAAACTCATTAAACTCTTCCGCACTCATTCCGCGCCTCGCGGCCTCCGCCTTGAACATGTCACCAACGCCAATGCGGCGATAGCCAAATTTCTTCTCCAAAAATTCTCCAATCGTGGATTTTCCGCTGCAAGGTTTTCCGGTGATGGTGATAAGCATATGCCCCTCCTTTTCTTTTGATTTTGTTTGTGATTTTTTCTTCGTCGAACAGTTTTTTGAGTTCGTTTTTCAAAAACGTTTTCAAAACGACTGTTCAAATTTTTGAAATTTTATCACATTTTTTGTCAAAAACAAAATTTTTGAGGGCTTTTTCAAATTCGCTTGCAATTTTGCGCCAGAATGTGATAAACTTTTTCGTGAAAGGTTAGCCGGAAAATTGGGGCTGGACTGAAAAAAGGAGAAAATAGAAAAATGCGAGAATGCGAAGCGACTGGAAAAACGATTGAACAAGCCGTGCAAAACGCGCTTTTGGAGCTGAAGGCGGCACGCGAGGACTGCGACATCAAAATTTTGAGCGAGGGCGGATTTTTGAAAAAGGCGAAAGTGTTGGTCTCGATTTCGCCGGACGCGCTTGAAAAGTATGAGAAAAAAGACAAAATCAAAAAGATGCTTGTTGAAGAAGAGAATGACGAAGATTTTGCCGAAAACTTTATGAAGAAAAAATCGGCGCAAGAAACAAAGCCTGCAGAAAAAGTTGAAAAAGCCGCAGAAACAGCCGAAAAAACTGAAAAAACTGAAAAAACTGAAGAAAAAGCGCCAAGAAAGGTGAGAATTGTCACCGATGAAGAAATTTCAACGCCAGCGAAAGCGGAAAAAGAAGAAAAAGAGCCTCGCGCAAAAGAGGAAAGAAAAAATCTTGTTTCGGGCGAGGAGTTTTTGAAGGGCGTTTTGGACGCGCTTGGTCTTTCGGGACAAATTGAAAAAACTGAGGACGAGAAATTTTTGAGATATAGCCTCACCGGCGAGAATCTCAACGACCTCATTGGCCATCACGGCGAATGCATGCTGGCGCTTTCACAACTTATGAACTCAGTTTGTGAAAGCAATCACAAAAAAATTGTGCTTGACGTGGAAAACTATCGTGCAAAGCGCGAAGAAAGTTTGACCGCTCTTGCAAAGCGCACTGCTGACAAGGTGGCAAAAAGCGGAAGATATTTCAAGTTTGAGCCAATGGACGCCAGCGAACGCAAAATCATTCACACCGCGCTGCAAGACGACGATCGCGTGACAACACTCAGCAAAGGCGAAGAGCCGCGCAGATATCTCATTGTGTTCCCAAAAGAATATGATGAAAGAAATTGAAAAAATTTCAATCGAATTAAAAAATCAAAAAAAACAAACTCAAAGAAAAATAAATCTTTATTATAATAAAAAAACAAAAAAACGCCAAAACTGGCGCTTTTTTGTTTGTTTTTGCAAGATTAATACATTTTTTCAAACGGAAATTGCTGGCGAAATGCTTTTTTCGAAAATTTTTTAACAAAATTTGATTTGTTTTCAAAAAACAGCCATTTTTGACCGTTTTTTGTGTTTTTTTATTTATTAAATTAAAATTTTTTAATCTTTAATTTCTTCTTTTTTTAATTTTATTTTTTATTTTCTTTTTTCATATTTTTCTTTTTGTTCGGGTTAAAATAGAGTGCGCGCAAACTGTTGAGCACGGCAAGCAGTGTGACGCCGACGTCGGCAAGCACGGCAACAAACATGCTGGCGAGTCCGACCCCGACAAGCGCGAGAGCGGAAATTTTTATCACGGCAGAGAGGGCGATGTTCTCCCAAACGATTTTCCTTGTGTAGCGCGAAACTTTGATGGCGGTCACAATTTTTTGTGGGTTGTCGTCCACAATGACGATGTCGCTTGCTTCAATGCTTGCTGGCGCGCCGTTTATGCCCATTGAAAATCCGACGTCCGCCACGGCAAGTGATGGAGCGTCGTTGATGCCGTCGCCGACATAGCCCACGCGTTCTTTTGCGTTCTTGCAATTCTGCAGAAATTCAAATTTTTGCTCTGGCAGAAGTTCGGCGTGGACATCTTCAATTCCAACTGCGTTTGCCACAACGGACGCGCTTTCAAAATTGTCGCCAGAAAGCAGCGCACACCTCACGCCAATTTCGCCAAGCTGTTTGCAAGCCGCCACCGACTCCGGCTTGACTGTGTCGCAAAGTTCAATCTTTCCAATGAGAGAGTTGTTTTTGTAAACTTCCACGCAAGTCGATTTCAAATTTTTGTTTTTGCGGCCGACAAAATATTTTTCATTCTCAAACTCAAATTCCACGCCTTTTCCGGCAATTTCGCGCACTTTTTCCACCTTTTTCAGCTTCTTTTTGCATGCGTTCACGATTGCTTTTGCAAGAGGGTGAAGTGAATTTTGTTCGCCAAGTGCGGCATAATACAAGATTTGTTCAGCAGAGAAGTCCTTTTCTGCCTCAATTTTCTCAATTTGAAAGTCGCCCGTGGTCAAAGTTCCCGTCTTGTCAAAGGCGACCATTTTGAGATTGGAGCAAGCGTCCAGAAAGTTTGAACCCTTGATGAGCACTCCGTTTTTGCTGGCGTTTCCAAGTCCTGAGAAGTAGGCAAGCGGCACGCTGATTGCAAATGCGCACGGACAGGACACCACCAAAAAGCCGAGTCCGCGGCGGAAGGCTTCCGAAAGGTCGCCCAGGCACGCCCACACAATTCCCCACACCAAAACCGCGCAAACAACGACGCCAAGGGTGTACCAGCGCGTGATTTTTGAGATGAAAGTTTCTGTTTTGGACTTGTTTTCGCTCGCGTTTTCCACAAGATCCATGATTTTGCTGATGGCGCTGTCTTTGAAAAGATGCGTCGTTTGAATTTCAAGTGTCCCGTCAAGCACAATTCCGCCCGACAAGATTTCTTCGCCCACGCACCTTGAAACAGGCACACTTTCGCCCGTCAAACTTTGATTGTTCACAAGTGATTGGCCTTTCACAACAATGCCGTCAATTGGCACTTTTTCGCCGGCGTGCACCACAATGATGCTTCCAATTTGCACTTCGCTCGGGCTGACCCGCTTTTCTTTTTTGCCGACCAAAAGATTGGAATATTCTGGTTGCGTGCGGGCGAGGGCCTCGATGCTTTTTCGGCTTTTGTCCACCGCCAGACCTTCAAAAATCTTTCCGATGGAATAGAGCGCAATCACCATCAAGCCTTCCAAATGCTCCAAGCTGACAATTGATGCACCAACAACAGAGATTGTGATCAGCAAATTTTCGTTGATGATGCCCTTGCAAAGCAGTTTCAGTGCTTTCCAATAAGTCTTGTAGCCCAACAGCAGCGCGCTTGCAACATAAATTGTCCAAAACGCCCAAAGCGGCATCGGGCAGAAGAAAATCAAAACGCCAAGCGCGATTCCAATTGTCAAAGTGCAGACGTCAACAATCAAATTTTTGCGCGAATTTGACGCTTTTTCAGTGATTTTTGCTTGTGGCTCAAGTTCTTTTGTCAACGCTTTGATTTTTTCGAGCGCCACTTGAGGCTGTTCGCTTTCAAACACCAGACTGTTTTTGACTAACTCAATCGACGCGTTTTCGACCCCGTCAATTTTGTTGATTTCATTTTGCAAATTTCTTGCGCAGTTTGGGCAGTCGAGCCCAACAATCTTAACCTTCGTTTTCATTTCTTAACTCCAAAACATGCTCTGTGCTGATTTCAAAAACTTGTTTCACGTGTTCGTCCGCCAAGGAATAGAGCGCTTCTTTTCCCTGCCGGCGACATTTGACAAGGCGCATTTCCTTCAAGTTTTGCAGCTGATGTGAAACTGCCGATTTGGTCATATTGAGAAGCGCCGAAATGTCGCACACGCAAAGCTCATTCTTGTCCAGTGCGTTGATGATTTTGATGCGCGTGCTGTCCGCCAGAGCCTTATAGAAATCGGCGATGTCAAACAGAATTTCGTCAGAAAGCATCAGTTTTTTTGTTTGCGCGACGTGCTCATTGTGAATTGTGTTGCAGTCGCACACTAAACATTTACATTTTGTCATATGAAATCTCCTTTTTTGAAAGCCGAATTTTGCTTTTGAAGATGATTTTCTTATTTAATCAAGATCATTATCATCATATTCAAAAACTTCAAAACAGTTGAACAAATATTCAACCGTATTATAGTTGAACGCATATTCAACTGTCAAGCGTTTTGAAAAAATTTTTAAATTTTTTTTGAAAGAAGATTTTGTTCAACCGCTCTATTTCAAAAACGCAGAAATAAGAAAGTTTGAAATTTGATTCTCTTGCGTTGGAGGGCATATTGCGAAACATCTCGAAACGGAAGAATTATTCAACAATTTCAACTTTATAGATGCTTTTATAATCCTCGCATCTTTCTAGCAATTCTTGATGAGTGCCGATATCTTTCACTTTGTGGTTTTTCAAATAAATTATTTTGTTTGCGTTAATGATGGTGCTCAATCTGTGTGCTACAACAATTATTGTATGATTGGCTGACAACCTTTCAATCACTCTTTGAATTTTTAATTGGCTTTCATTATCAAGGGAGGAAGTGCTTTCGTCAAACATGATTATTTTTGCTTTATTAAGCAACGCTCTGGCAATCGCCAATCTTTGTTTTTGTCCTCCCGAAAGTGTTATGCCGTTTTCTCCAATCATCGTGTCGAACCCATTGGGCGTAGATTTGATGAAACTGTAAATTTCACTTTCTTGGCAGGCCTTTATCATTTGTTTTTCAGACATGTTCGGGTTGACCAGGCACAAGTTCTCTCTGAAAGTCATGTTGAAAATGTATGGATTTTGCTGTATGTAAACAATGTTGGAACGGATGGAGTCTTCATCCAATTTGTTTATGTCGACACCGTCAATAAAAATTTTGTTGTTCTTCACCGGATAAAATTTGTTTATCAAAGACAGGATTGTGGATTTTCCTTCTCCGCTTCTTCCCACGATTGCCGTGATTTGATTTGGTTCAATCTCCAAAGACAAATCTTTCAAAAGCGGAGAGCCCTTTTCATATGAAAACTGCAAATTTTTAAACTCGATTTTTCCTTGCACAGTTTTCAATTTTTTGTTTCCGAATTTTTCTTGTGAAAATCTTTGCTCGTTATATAACTCATAACCACGATAAGAATTTGCTTCCACATTTGATATGCAGGAAATCAGATTTGAGAACTGGTCAAACAATTGTCTTATATATCCTTTATAACTCAAGAACAGCACAAAAGCAACAATCGAGAAGTTATAGTTGCAATAAAGGAAATAGCCGACCAAAAATGTTGCAATATCGCTAATGGCAACAAAAGCGGACAAAAAAAATTTTGTTTTGATTGAATATGTATTGATTCTGTCCTGTCTTTCATAATAAAGATTTTGTTTTTGTTTGTAATCGCTTAAAATTTGCCCGCTCATATTCAAACTTTTGATATCTTTAATTCCGATGATTGCTTCTCGGCTTAGGGAGGTCATTTTTATGCCGTTTTCTTTCCAATTTTTGTTGTAAAGAGCGTTGAACTTCGGGGTCATAATCTTGTTGTAAACAATTTTGGCAATCGGATATGTTGCATATACAAGGGACAAAATCGGAGCATAGATAAAAATGATGATTGTATATGCCAAATTGTGAATTATTTCATATATGTTTGTCAAGACGGTGATGATGATTGAAGAAATTTGATTTGCAGCATATATTCTGTTTTGAAACTCTTCACTGCTGTTTTTGTTGAAGTTTGAAACTTCCAAACTCAAAACCTGGCTATAATTTTTTGTGTTGATGGATTTCACAATCAAGTTTTCAAGTTTTACATTGAAAATATATTGAAAGTTTTGAAAGGTCATTTTCAGCATCGAAATGATTCCGAAAAGCAAAACAATCATAACAAAATTGTTGAAGTTTGCCTGAGTTACGCTTTCCGTGATTTTGGCGGTCAAAATGGCGTGGAAAACCGCCATCACGGCGGACACGACATACAAAACCACAATCAAACAATATGCAGATTTTTTTATATGAGCCATTTTTAACAAGGCCAAAGTGTTTTTCAATCCGGAGATTTTTTTGACCTCTTCTTTTTCAACAACAAGTTTGTTCTTTTTCATGTTTTTATCCTTAAAAGCAATTATACTTGATTATTTTCAAAACATCAAATCAATTTGAGCAAAATTTTGATGGCGAGGAACGAGGTGATGGGGTGGTGAGAGATGATTGTTTCCGGGAAAGGAAATTGCGCTTCTACATCTCAAATTGATTTTTGCGAAGAGATATCCAAAAATTTTTTTTAAAGAGTTTTGTTATTGTTTTATAACAAGACTATTTTCTTTTTCGGGCGGAAAAAAGGTGGGTGAATTTTGAAAAATTTTTTAAAACTCGAAATTTGACGAATTTTTCAAAAAATACAACATCTTGTGATTTTGTTTTGCAAAAACACTATAGATAGTGTATAATCGATTTTGTAAAAACTAAATATATGGAGGCAAAATCATGCAAGTAATCAAAAGAAACGGCAGTTTTGTGGACTATGACCCGTCCAAAATCAAAAACGCCATCGAGAAGGCCAACAACGAGGTTTCGGCCAAAGGACACGCCACAAAGGCAGAAGTGAAAGAAATTCTTTCTTACATTGAGGGGCTTGGCAAAAAGCGTCTTTTGGTGGAGGACATTCAAGACATCATTGAAGAAAAGCTTATGTCTTTTGGCCACTATGAA
>CANQWP010000029.1 GCA_947627585.1 uncultured Clostridia bacterium | reverse complement strand
TTCATGTTGATGTTGATGTATGGAAACGCCTTTACGTCCTTGAGGAGAATGTTGTAAAAAGGCTGATGCTTGTGAATGAGGTTGCTTTCCAGGCCGAGCGCGTCAAGTTCGCTGACGGCGATGAAATAGTCGAAGTCGTCCACGTGGTCCAACCATGGCTTGCACCTTGCTTGGCTTTGGGAGTTGCGGAAATATTGGCTGACGCGATTTTTGAGGTTTTTGGCTTTGCCGATGTATATGATTTCGCCGTTTTTGTCACGCATGATATACACGCCGGGGCGCGTTGTCAAGGTTTTCAGTTTTTGGCGAATTTTTTCATTCATAAAAATATTATAGTCAATTTGAAAAGGAAAATCAAGAGAAAAGAGAGAAGAAAGGAAGGAAAAGAAAGCAGGGGGAAAGAAAGCAAAGAAAAATTGTCATTCCGCATTTGCGCAGCAAATCTCTCTCAACGGGCTTTCTTGACGGAGAGCGCAAAGTCGAGGAATCTCCGCTGGCCAGGGGCTGTTTTTCTTTCTAGACCCTGATTTATTGAGATTCCTCCACTCACTTCGTTCGGTCGGAATGACAAAACAAGGTTTCTGCCCAAATGAATGCCCTGGCTTATTGAGATTCTTCGACTGCGGCGTTGCACGCCTCCGCTCAGAATGACAGGCGGGGTGTGAGGAATGACAAACAAGGAGATGCGATCCTGCAGGCCAGGCCCACAAAAAAAATGGCGAAAAAGAGATAAAACTCACGAAAATTGTTGCAAAAAATGATTTTATTTGTTAAAATGAGAAAGAATATATAATATTCGTCATAAAAGGAGCAAGATATGCACGGATCAATGCTGTTGGGCATGTTTGATTGGATTATAGACTTCTTCGTTGAGCTTTTCAATATGATTCCAAAGATTATTTATCTTCTTTATTCGTCTCTTGCCTGCCTTTTGGACGTTTTTCAGCTTGCACTTCGAAAGCTCGCGGGGCTTGACGTATATTATAATGCAAACGGCAAACCGATTGCGGGCGACATTGTCACAAACTTCATTGCGGGAATTTTGGGCATTCATTTTGATGGAAATGAATCTGGGTTCACATATTCCACTCTCAGCACAGTGTTCTGGTCGTTTGTCGTTTTTGGAGTGATCATCACTTTTGTTTCTGTGTTTGTTGCAATCATAAAAAGCCACTATAACTATGACGAAAAGGCCGCCAAAGGCCCGATGCAATATGTTTATGCCGGCTTGAAAGCGATTTTGAACATTGCCGTTGTGCCAGTCATTGTTGTGCTTGGGCTTTATGTTTCGCAAGCGGTGCTGACTGCTGTTGACACCATAACGTCAAATCCTTCTTCCATCATTGAAAGCCTTGACGCTGAAAACAAGCTTGTTCCAACGACAACAAAAAGGGGCACTGCCGGCAATTCCCAAAACGCGGGGGAACAAACGTATATCTATTATGACCTTTGGGGCTATGGCAGCGAAGTTAGATATAAAAGGGCGTCCCATTTGGATCAAGATTTCAGTTGGGACACAGACGAGCTTGCATTGACGGCCGCAACAAACAGGACGTTTTTTGGAAGTTTGTTTGTCTCCGCGGCATACAACGCAAATCGCGCCCGTCGCAAAGAAATCACGATTGACAGCACAACAATCTTTGGCTTGGAAGAGCAGGTCGGGCTTTTTTCGGGGGCAAGAAACAACAACGACCTTGCGGACATGATTGACACGGCCTTTTCTTGCAATGTCCATTTGATACCTGAATTGGCAAGAGTGGAAGTTCAATATGACGATGATGAGGCGGGTGATTGGACCGCAGACGTCGCAACAAACTTTTTCTTCACCTACAGCATTCCTGCCTTTTCAAAGTTTAATATTGGAGCAGTGTGGTATTATTATGACCTGTGGAGCTTCAACTTCATCATTGGCTTTGGGGCGGCAATTGTTTGTGTGACAGTTTTCATAAACATCATCATCGGCTTAATCACGCGCATTTTCATGTGCTTGGGGCTCTTCTTGGTTGCCCCACCACTTTTTGGCCTTGGACCAGTTGACGGTGGAAAGGCCAGCAAGGGTTGGACAGAAAACTTCATGAAACAAGTTCTCATGGCGTATGGCGCCATCTTGGGAATGAACATCTTTTTCTTGATTTTCCCGCTGATTCAACAAATCAAATTTTTCAACATTGCAATTGCCGATTCGTTCATGACCACATTGATGGTCATTGTGGGGCTTGTTTCCATCAAAGCCTTCATTGGCATGGTGTCCGGACTTGTTGGCGGTGAAGATGCAAACAAAACCGGCGAAGGCGCAAAAGAAGAAGTTGGCAAAACCATGGGCAAAGCAGCAAAGATGACTTTGGGAACAGTTGGCGTTGCAACCCTTCCTTTCCGAGCAGCTGGAAGAGCTGGAGCTGCTGGAATTGCGAGGGCGCGTCAAGCACGGGCAGCCTCCAAAGAAAAAGATTTGAGGTGGGATCAGCGTGCTGCAGAACAAGCAAACGCCAAGAAAAACCGTCTTTTGGACGATGCTTTTGCGGACAAAACAGATGGTACATTGGATGAGGCAAGCTTCCGCGCAAATGCCGCAGCTGCCGGAATGTCGGCTGCAGAAACTGATGCAATGTGGAACTCTGTTAAAAGCGGAACCACAGCCGAAGAAGTCCGCTCCAACTATGCAAAATCGGGGGCAGATGCTGCTTATACTCGACATGCAAAAGAGGCACAAGTTGCAAAGCGTAAGGCTGACAGACAAGCAAGAATTGTTGCAAACAACAAAGCCAGGGTTAACAGAAATTTGAAGGCTGCCAAAAATAACGCAATAGATATATTCAGGAAACCGCTGACATTGGCAAAAGACACTTTCCTTGACGACAAAGGTCTTAAAGGCTTCACAGAAGGACTTTGGAAACCACGTGATTATGCTCGCGAAACTGCTGCCAACACTGCTGCAATGGTTGATCAAATGGGTTCAATGAATGCAGGCATGGGACAACTGAACGAAGGCATGGGTTCACTCAATCAAAATGTTAGCGCAGGCAATGTTTCCACAAGAAGAGCGATAAACAGAGCGAGTGCAAACCTTGGCAACCGCATTGATGCTGGAACAGCCGCAACGCAAGCAGGCCTCAGCGACCTCGGCACAAGAGTTGATGCCGGAACAGCGGCAACGCAAGATGTTGGCAGAAGGGTTTCAGCTAACACTGGAGCTGTCACACGTGCAAGACATGCAGTTGAAGATGTGCAACGAGATACTCAAGCAATTAAAGACAACACAAACGAAGCTCGCAATCAACTGGCGCAAATCAACACAGACATGGCAAAAGCTGAAAGAGATCGCGCTGACGCTTTGAACAAACAAGAAGAGATAAGGCAGGAGGCTGAGAAAATTCGCAAAAAAGTGAACAAAATCGAGAAAAACACAAGGCCTTGAGCATGATAAAAAACCGAACATAACGTTCGGTTTTTTGTTCTGAAATTCTTCGTGTCATTGTTTGTCATCCCGAGCGCAGTCGAGGGATCTCCGCTTGCTAGGGAGAAAGAAAGCAAGAGCAAGTCGGTCGCATAAATCAGGGCCTTTGACCAGCAGAGATGTTTCGACTTCACTTCGTTCCGCTCAACATGACAAGATTATTCTCGCAAAAGGAACAAAAAACCGCGCCACAAGCGCAGTTTTTTCTCTGGTGGTGATAGGTGGGCTCGAACGTTAATGACTTATATTCCGCTTCGCTTCATATAAGGCGGTGGTTTTCGCAAAATTCTTCGAAGCAAATTCTTACAAAAAAAACGATTGCGCCAAAGCGCCAGCGAAGCGCGCTTTGCATTCGGCGCAAAGAGAAAAAACAAGCGAAAAGCGAAGGCTTTTTTGTGAAACAAAAAACCGCGCCACAAGCGCAGTTTTTTCTCTGGTGGTGATAGGTGGGCTCGAACCACCGACCTTATGGGTATGAACCATACGCTCTAGCCAGCTGAGCTACATCACCATGCTTGCATATTTTAGCACAATCGCTTTGTTTTGTCAACAAAATTTGCAAAATTCTTTGTTTGACTTATGATTAGCCGATTTCTTCTTGTCATTCCGAGCCACGAGCAAGGCGAGTGTGCCGAGGAATCTCTGCTGGCCAGGGAGAAAGAAAGCAAAAACAAACTTGTTTTCCTAAACAAAGCCTTGGCTTATTGAGATTCTTCATTCCGCCACGCTTCATTCAGAATGACATTGTGCTCTGCGCTCTCCGTCAAGAAAGCCCGTTGAGAGAGATTTGCTGCGCAAATGCAAAATGACAGGACGATTATTCCTTTAGCTTTTCTTTTTTCCTATCACAAAAAACTTGATTTTTGCGCAAAAAATGTATATAATTTTTGCATAAGGAGACAAAAACATGATTGAAGAACAAATCAAAAAAGCAAACATTCAAGCAATGAAAGACAAAGACGCTGTGGCGCGGGCGTTTTACAGCGTTTTGATGAACAAAATTCTTTTGGAAAAAATTGCAAAGGGCGACCGCGAAAAACCGCTTGCCGACAGCGAACTTTCAAACATTTTGCAAAAGGTGATCAAAGAACTGACCGACGAGAAAGAAAACTATGCCAAAGTGAATAATGTGGCTGAGGTTGCAAACATCTCGCGTCAAATTGAAATTGCAAAGTCATATCTTCCAAAACAACTTTCGGAAGGGGAAATCAAAGAAATCATTCTTTCGCTTGCTGACAAAAGTGTGCCGACCGTGATGAAACACTTCAAGGCAAACTTCAATGGCCAAGTTGACATGAGACTTGTGCAAGAGGTTTTGAAAACCCTGTGAAAATTTTTGCGATAAGCGACTTGCACCTTTCGGTGAACAATCCAAAGCCAATGGACATCTTTGGCCCGGCGTGGGACAACTATGTGGACAAGATTTTTGCTGACTGGCGCGAAAAAGTGGGTGAGGACGACCTTGTTTTGATGGCCGGAGATTTTTCTTGGGCGATGAAACTTGAACAAACCGCACCAGATTTTGCCATGCTGAAAGATTTGCCGGGGAAGAAAATCATAATTCGCGGAAATCACGACTATTGGTGGAAAAGCATCTCTGCCGTGCGCGAAGTTCTGCCGGCAAACTTTTTTGCCATTCAAAACGATGCGCTCAAATTTGACGACGTGATTGTTTGCGGAACGCGCCTTTGGAATTTGCCGGACTCGAGCAAAACAATGACACCGGAAAATGAAAAAATATATAAGCGCGAACTTATCCGCCTTGAACTGACCCTTCAAGAAGCGAAAAAGTTGCAAACTGACGCAAACGAGAAGATTGTTTGCATGCTGCACTATCCGCCATATACCTTTCGCGAAGAGGACAATGAGGTGACGGCACTTTTGGAAAAATATGGCGTGTCGTTTGTGGTGTATGGTCACATTCACGCCTATTGCCGACAAAATTTGGTGCTCGAGAAAAATGGAGTGAAATATTTTTTGACCTCGTGTGACATCGCGGGAAACAAACTGACGGAAATTTCTTGACAAATTGGGCAAAAATGGGATATAATAGACAAATGGAGTTTACTATGAAAAAATGGGCCAAATTTTTGTGCTGTTTTGCACTTTTGGGGGCATTCCTTGTGGGCGGACTTGCAGGGTGCGGAACAGTCAGCAACATCAAAAACAAATCTAATGAATTGATCTACAACGGCAATGCAGCAACTCTTGTTGAAGCAAACGAGGGCGATTTTCTTTATTTTGCCAATGCTTTTGCAACAGCGCCAACAAATGGAAGTGAATATTCTGCCGCAAAAAAATATTCATATCTCGCGCGCGTGAACAGCAAGTTGGACTCGAAGAACGCATATTTTTCACCTAAAAATGTGGAAAATTTCAGCAGTGAAGTGGCGGGCTATGACGACAGTTTCATGTTTGTGCTTGGGCAAAACATCTATTATGCCACTCCAAACAGACAAAAAGTGGTCACAGAGACCGACGGCAAAAAAGATGAGGCATATCATTTTGAATATACTTGCATCTACAAAAGTTCCTTGAACGGCGACCACAAGAAAAAACTTCTCACAACAACAAGCGAAATTTCAAAAATTGAAGTGCTCAAAAGTGAAGATAAATATTATCTTGTTGTGCTTGCAGGCGAAAAACTTGTGGCAATCAACCTTTCAAACGACAAAGTTCAAACTCTTGCAACGGGAGTGAAGAGTGTTGCACTTCCAAAAACCTATCAAAAAGACGTCGCTGGCAGCACAGAAGAATGGAATGGGCAAATCTATTTCACAACAAGCCCTGAAAACACAAGCGGCTCGGGCGCAAGCACCGTGGTTGTCAACAAAATCGCCGTGAACGCAACAAACGAAGACGAAGCAGAAGAGCTTTATTTCCAAGGTTCAGTCACATTTGTTGCACGTGAAAGAGATGTCGTGTTCTTCTTGGACACTTTGCCAAACGGTCAACCAAAAATTTACATGATTGACCTTAAGGATCAAAATGAAAAGAGCGCGTTCCTCGCAAACAGCCCACGTAGAAAAATTGCGTATGAAGGCACTTCGGTCAGCGCCACAACAATCAGCGACCTTCACGCTGTCACAAACACAAAATATTACAATGGAAACAAACAAATCAATGTTTTGGGATATGTCTTTAAGGCTGACTCCGCTTGGAGATTTTTGTCAACAGATGGCAAGGATGGAACAATCACTTTCAGCGAAGACCTTTCTTCCGCAAAAGCACTTTTTGTTGAGGGAGGAAGAATATATTTTTCCACAACAACAGGACTTTATCGCGCCGATTTGACAAAACTGTTTCTTGGATCATCGACAGAAGTGCAGGCCGAAAAGTTTGTCACAATGACCGACATTTCTGGCAGTGGCTTGTTTGCTTATTACGACGACAACTTGTATTTCTATGCAAAACTGCAAGAAATTCCAGAAGACCTGAAAGATGAAGACGAGGAAGAAGATGAAGAAAATGCAGAAACTGACGACAATTTTTATCTTTATCGCGCAAATGTAAACAGAACTGACGATTTTGAACTTTTGGGACAAACAACCATTGAAAGCCGAAGAACAAAATAAAAAATGACCAATTTTGGTCATTTTTTTATAAACTTTTCTTTTTTGATTTTCGTCTTTTTTAACATTTACTTATTTTTCATTTGTTTTAGAGTCCATTTTGACAAATCAAATTTCGGGATCAAAGTTTTCAAAAATCACGTTGTCGCAATGTTTGACAACTTCCAAATATTCCTCTTTGCTCTTGACAGCCCAAGCAAGCAGTGGCAAATTTTTGTATTTTTTGACATATCGATTTGGAAGGGCGACGGCTTCATATGCAATGAAATGTGGCTCGCTGACCTTTTTGTTCAGGCGCATGCCTTTGAGCATAAATCTTTTGAGCCAGCCAAGTTTTTCGCCTTTGAAAAAGCCTGAAAGCTGTCCGCGCAAAAAGTTTGGAGCGTGCTTTTTGAAATATGAGAGTGAATATGGATTGAATGACTGAACGGCAAAATCACCGTGATAGTTTTTGAGAAGATCAATCACGCGCTGTTCAAGTTTGCCGACCTTATATTTGTTTTTGATCTCAATCAAAAGCGGCACTTTTCCGTCCACAAGCGCAAGAACTTCCGCAAGGGTTGGAATGAACTCTTTTGTGCCGGCAAGTTTCAGCGATTTGAGGTCCTCTTTGTTTAAATATTTGAGATAGCCATCGTTTCCGGTCATGCGCGCAAGGCTTTCGTCATGAAAAACGGCAACGGTGTCGTCGGCCAAAAGCTGAACGTCAAGTTCGATGGCGTAGCCTTTTTGCACTGCGGCCGCAAAAGCAGCAAGAGAGTTTTCTGGCGCAGTTTTGCTGTGAAGTCCGCGATGGGCGATTGGCGTTTCCACCAACCAGGTTTTGAAAAGATCCATATTTTTTCTTCCTTTTTTGAAGGTTTTGACTTTGTTTTATCAAATTATAATTTATTTTTTTTCTTTTTGTCAAACGAAATTGAAAAATTGGCTAAATCAGCTTTTTCAAAAATTCCAGGCGCGCTTTTGCATCATTTTTGCTCTCTTCAAGAAGTTTCTCCGCCTCTTCGCCCTTCAGTTCTTTGATTGCCGAAAATCGACTTTCGCCGTCAAGGAAGTTGTCATATTTTTCAAAGTCGCTCACGCTGTCAATGGAAAGTTTGTTCTCGCGCGGGTTGAAGCGCAAAAGCGACCAATATCCGCATTCCACCGCTTTTCTCATCTCTGTGGTGGTCTCGCTCATGTCAAAGCCGTGATTAACACAAGGGGAATAGGCCACAATCAAACTTGGACCGTCAAAGGCCTCCGCCTCTTTGAACGCCTTGATGCACTGCAAGTTGTTTGCGCCAAGCGAGACTTGCGCAACATATGCGTTTTTGCCGGCAATTGCAAGTGCCACAAGGTCTTTTTTCTTTGTTTGCTTTCCTGCTGTGGCAAATTTTGCCATTGCGCCACGCGGAGTGGCTTTTGAAGACTGTCCGCCAGTGTTTGAATAAACTTCGGTGTCCAAAACCAAAACATTGACATTTGCGTTTGAGTTCAAGATGTGGTCCAGTCCGCCATAACCTATGTCATATGCCCAGC
>CANQWP010000028.1 GCA_947627585.1 uncultured Clostridia bacterium | reverse complement strand
GACCTTTCTGGCGACAAACTTGCAATGCAGCGTCTTAAGGACGAAGCCGAAAAGACAAAAATTGACCTTTCCGCAAAGACAATGGTCAACGTTTCCATTCCGTTCATCACGGCTGATGCAAACGGCCCAAAACACTTGGAATGCGAACTTTCTCGCGCCAAATTTGACGCTCTTACGGAAGATTTGGTGAAAGAGACGATTGAATGCTGCGAAAGAGCGCTCAAAGACGCCAAACTTTCAAAATCTCAAATTGACAAAGTGATCTTGGTGGGCGGCTCAACAAGAATTCCTGCCGTTGTTGAAGCAGTCAAGAAATTTACCGAAAAAGAGCCTTTCAAGGGCATCAACCCTGACGAATGCGTTGCCGTGGGCGCAGCAATCCAAGCCGGCGTTTTGGCGGGCGAAGTGAAAGACGTGCTTCTTTTGGACGTCACTCCACTTTCACTTGGAATTGAAACTTTGGGCGGAGTGTTCACAAAACTCATCGAACGCAACACCACAATTCCAACAAAAAAATCTCAAATTTTCTCGACCGCTGTTGACAATCAGCCGGGCGTTGACATTCACGTTTTGCAGGGCGAGCGCGAATTTGCCGCTCAAAACAAAACACTTGGACGCTTCCAACTTTCTGACATTCCACCAGCACCACGCGGAGTTCCTCAAATTGAAGTGACCTTCGACATCGACGCAAACGGAATTGTCAAAGTTTCAGCAAAAGACCTTGGCACAAACAAAGAACAAAACATCACCATCACCGCTTCTTCAAACCTCAAAGAAGAGGACATTGAGCGCGCCATCAAAGAGGCTGAGGCTCACGCCGAAGAAGACAAAAAGCGCAAAGAATTTGTTGACACAAAGAACAACGCGGACAATATGGTCTATACGCTTGAAAAGATGTTGAAAGAAAACGGCGACAAACTTTCTGCCGACGACAAAAAGCGCCTTGAAGATGCCATCGAAAAAGCCAAGAAAGACTTTGAAACCGAAGACGTTGAAGTTTTGAAAAAGGCTTTGGACGAACTTACACAAGTTTCAAATGAAGTCTTTACAAAAATGTATCAAAACGCAAATCCAAACGGCGCGAACGGCACAGAAGGAACAACCGGCGACAACACAAACGCTGGAAACAATGACGGCAACGACCCAGATGTGACAATCGAATAAGGCTGGGGAGGCACCAAAGTTTTTGACAACGACACGGCTTTTGAAAAAGCCTAACGCCTAAAACTTCGGTTCCCCGTCCCAATCTCCCTCCAAAATTTGCACCCCCAAAGTGGCAGGCACTTTCGGGCCCCGGTTGAGTCGGCGCATTTGTGTAACAAATCTCTCTTAACGGACTTTCTGGACGGAGAGTTTGGCGCAATCGTTTTGTGAAAGAATGTGCTTCGAAGATATTAAAATTTTGAAAATAAAAGGAAAAATATGAAAAAGAATTTAAGTTTAGGCGAACTTATTTCCACTTTCAAAAAAAGTGCAAAAAGGTTGGAAATTTTGCAAGAATTTCACATTGAGGGTGGAGAATGGGAGAATTTTCAAAAGTTTAAGAGAGGTGAGGTTGCACCTGCCTTTCCAGAACTTGTGGAGTGGAACGAACAACTTGCCGAATGGACCAAACAAGGCAAAACGGTTGAAAGGGTTCGTGTTTTTGAAAACCCTCTTTCAAACTATTTGAAATATGAGATTTTGGAAGCCTATGTGCCGTGCGCGCTTTCTGGACAAAAAGTTAATTTTGTTTCGCGAAAACAACTTGAAAAGATTGTCGGCAAAAAACAGGTGAAAGATTTTTGGATTTTCGACGACAAATATGTTTTCGAAATGGATTATGACGAAAATCACAACTACTGCGGCGGAAGAATTGTGGACGGAACGGCTGAAAAGGAAATTTATCAAAAACTACTTGAAAATTCAATCTCTTTGGAAACCGTTTTGAAGCAAATTCGTTTGCAAAAGACGAAAATAAAATTGTAAAATCAAACTATGAAAAAACTTTTGATTGTTGATGTTCAAAAGGGCTTTTTGAACGAAAATTGTGATTTTGTGGTCAAAAAGATTGAAAATTTGGCCGGGGGGGGTAATTTCGACCAAATCATTGCCACAAAATTTGTGAACAAAAACGAAAGTCAATATGTGCAACTTTTGAATTATCACCGCTTTTTGACGGAAGATGAAAATGCTCTTGCACTGAATTTGCCTAAAAGTGCGCAGATTGTGGAAAAAACTTCATATGCTTTGCCAGAAAAAGTTTTCAAAAAACTCTTCAAAAAGGGCGACGAAGTTTTTGTTTGTGGACTTGATTATGATGCTTGCGTGCTGGCCATTTGTTTTCAACTTTTTGACCACAACATTTTGCCACAAATTGTTTTAAACGCAGTGGCTTCACATTCAAAAAATCCAATTTCAAAAGCGGCTTTTGAGAAAATTTGCCGCAAAAACTTTGGCGAAAACAGTTTGATTAAATAAAAAATAAGGACACAAAATTCATGGCTGGAAAAGACTATTATGAAATTTTGGGGGTGAACAAGAACGCTGATGCGGACGAAATTAAGTCCGCATATCGTCGTCTTGCAAAAAAATATCACCCCGATTTGAATAAGACGCCGGAGGCTGCCGAAAAATTTAAGGAAATCAACGAGGCATATGAGGTTTTGGGCGACGACAAAAAGCGCGCGAACTATGACCAATATGGCTCGGCTGACGGCCCTCAATTCCAGGGCGGCGCAGGCGGCTTTGGAGATTTCTTTGGCGGGTCCGGCGGCGGCTTTGGCGGATTTTCGGACATTTTCTCCGACATTTTTTCCGCTTTTGGCGGAGGAGCAGGTGCGCATGGCTCACGCGTGCAGCAACGCGGTGAGGACATCAACATTGCCATGCGTCTTTCGTTTGAAGAGGCGATTTTTGGCGTGGAAAAGCGCATTTCTTTCAATCGTGTGGAGACGTGCCAGAAGTGCAATGGCACTGGCGCAAAGAATGGCAAAGAATTCACCACTTGTCCGGACTGTAAGGGCGCAGGTCGCGTGAGAATTCAACAAAGCACAATGTTTGGGGCGACAATTCGCGAAACTGTTTGTCCACGTTGTGGCGGAACGGGAAAAATGATCAAAGAGCGCTGTGAAGAGTGCGGCGGAAAGGGCTGCAAGCGCGTTCCAGCACAAGTTCGCGTGAAAGTTCCTGCCGGAATTGATGACGGGCAAACGATCCGCATGCGCGGCGAGGGCAACGGCCCAGCCGGACAAGGAATTGCAGGCGATTTGAACATCAAAGTGACCGTCGGGCAACACCCAATTTTCAAGCGTGTGGGCACGGATCTTTTGTTTGACCTTTATGTTCCGTTCACCACCTGCCTTTTGGGCGGCAAGGTGGACATTCCGCTCACCAAAGGCACAAAGACCATTGACATCGAGCCCGGAACGCTCAACGGCACGGTCATTCGCGTGAAAGGAAAGGGTGTCAAGGTGCTGAACCGCGATGCCTATGGCGACATTTTGGTGACAATCAAGACCGAAATTCCGCGCAACCTTGCAAAAAAAGGCAAAGACCTTTTGAAAGACCTCGACGAAAAATTTGACGAAGACGATTTTCCAAAAACAAAAGAGTTCAAGTCAAAAATGAAAAATTTAGATTGACAAAAAACCGACAAAAATGCCGGTTTTTTTGATTATTTTTCAGTTTCCAACAAATCGTCAATATTGCAGCCGAGATATTTTGCAATTTCAATCACTTTTGAAAGTTTTGGCTGAACGCCTTTTTCCCATCGGTCGAAAGAGGTGTAAGAAATTTTGATGTCTTGTCCCATTTTATATTTTGTTATCTTGGAGTCGTCCATATATGAAGTCAACAAATTATAAAAGTTCTTTTGAGGATATTTATATTTTTTGAAATTATTTTTGTCAGTAAACTCCAAAATATAGTCCAGCGACATTTCTAAACAATTTGCAATTTTTATTGCGTTTTCCAGTGATGGGCAGCAGTCATGAAAACTGTAAATAACAAACTTTTTCAACACTTTTTTGTCGTTTAATTCTTTGACCGACGTGCCTTTTTCTTCAATGGCGTTTTTGAACAATTCATAGTATCCATTTTTCATAAGGAAATTTTATTTGTAAATGTTGTAATTTTGTTTGCATTGCACCTCGCGTTAAGTATATAATAAAGAAAAAAGGAGCAATTATGGAAGAGTTTGATATTGTCAAAGTTGTTTATGCGATGTATTTGGCTTTGCAGAAAAAGTGCCGAGACGAAGTTGGGGACAACGAGATCAACGTTTTGGAGCGAAAATTCTTGGGTATGCTTGATGAAAAGCAACTTGAAGTTTATGAGAGAATTCAAAAATTGTATGCCAAGCAAGAGGAATTTAATGAAAAAGATGTGGTCAGATTTGTGCTCAATTTCATTAAAAACATCGTTTAATTCATCTTTTGATGCCCTTTGACAAAGAATTTGGAAAGAGATTGAAAATTTCTTGTCGAGGGGCTTAAAAAATTTGTTTTTTTCTTTCCTTTGGTGTAAAATAAAAACAGAATTGGGAGAAAAAACATGAGAAGATTTTTTGGAAGAAAAGAAAATGGCCAGGTTGTCTTGGAGGGCGACGAGTTCAATCATTTGAAAAACGTCCTTCGTCTTGGCGTTGGCGCGGAAATTTTGGTGTCGCTTGGGGACGAAAACGAATATGCCTGCGAGGTCGAGTCGCTTGAAAAGCGTTCGGCAATTTGCAAAATCATCGGCAAAAAAGTTTGCGCTGGCAACCCGAAGAAAAACATTGTGCTTTTTCAAGCCATCACAAAGCGCGAAAAATTTGAGTTTATTGTTCAAAAGGCAACCGAAATTGGCGTGTCAAAAATTGTGCCATTTGTCAGCCAACACGTCGTTGCCAAAGTGACCGAAAACAAAATGGACAGGCTGAACGCCATTGCCATCAACGCTTGCAAACAGTGTGAGCGCACAATTCCGCCACAAATTTGCGAGCCGCTTGCTTTTGATGACGTTTTGAAAACATTTAAAGATTTTGATGTTGTGCTTTTTGCCAATGAGCGCGCCGAAAAGAGTGACAAGACAAAAGACCTCTCAAAAGCCAAAAACATTGCCATCATTGTGGGCAGTGAGGGCGGCTTTGACGCCAAAGAAAAAGACAAATTCATCGCGGCAGGCGTAACAACAATCAGCCTTGGAAAGCGCATTTTGAGATGCGAAACAGCCAGCGTTGCCATGATGAGCCTTGTTTCAATTTTGAGCGAAAATTGACAAAAAAGCCGCAAAAAACGCCGTTTTTTGAAAAAACGATTTTAAATTCAACTTTTTTTGAAGAATTTTTGATAAACATGAAATTCAAAAAATCAAACAAATTTGTTGTTGTGAAATAAAACGAGAAGACTTATGAAAATTTCAGTTTTGACCTTGGGCTGCAAAGTGAACAAATATGAGAGCGACGCTCTCATTTTTGAATTATTGCAAAAAGGCTTTCAGGCGTCTGAAAAACTTGAAAAAGCGGACGCATATGTCATCAACACTTGCGCCGTCACAAACGAGGCCGAAAAAAAGAGCCGACAAATGATTGAGCGTGCAAGAAAATTCAATCAAAATGCCAAAATTTTTGTGCTTGGGTGCGCAAGCCAAAATCGTCCAACGCAATTTTCTGGGCGCGGCGTCAGCTATGTCGGCGGCACGGCGAGCAAGAAAAAAGTTTTGGAAGAAATTGAAAAACTGCAAAAAAACACGGAAAATTTTGAAGATTTTGGAAATTTTGACACGCCAAAAGAATATGAGGACGACTTGTTTTCGGCGCAAACACTTTCGCGCGCATTCATCAAAGTCCAGGACGGCTGCGACCGATTTTGCACCTATTGCATCATTCCTTACATTCGCGGGCGGAGTCGCTCAAGAAGCGTGGAGAGTATCGAAAACGAGGTGGCAAAACTTCCGGAGAGCGTGAAAGAGATTGTCGTTGTCGGCATTGACGTTTCGGACTTTCGAATCGGCGAAGAAAAGGGGCTTGGAACGCTTTTGGAAAGGCTGGACAAATTTGGAAAAAGGCTGAGACTCTCTTCGCTTGAAGACAGCCTTGTGACAGAAGAATTTTTGGAGAACATTGCAAAAACACGCAATTTTTGCCCGCATTTTCACCTTTCGCTCCAAAGTGGCTGCGACAGCGTGCTGAAAAAGATGAATCGACATTATACAACTGCGGAATTTGAAAAAAGCGTGAAGCTGATTAGAAAATATTTCCCTCTTGCCGGCATCACGACCGACGTCATTGTCGGCTTTCCGACCGAGACGGAAGAGGACTTTGCCGAGACGCTTGAATTTGTCAAAAAGGTCAAATTTTCGCAACTTCACATTTTTCCATATTCCAAGCGCGACGGCACGGCGGCAGCAAAAATATACAAAGACTTGCCCGGCTCGGTCAAGGCTGAGCGCTTGAAAAGGCTGGAAGAAGTGGGACAAAAACTTAAAGAAGAGTTCATTTTGAAAAACAAAACCGGGAATGTCCTTTTGGAAGAAAAGAAAGGCAAATTTTGGGTGGGCTACAGCGAAAATTATGTCAAATGCTTTGTGGAAGGTGATTTTCACGTTGGCGACATTGTGCAAGTGAAAAACTTCCGTCCTTTCAAGAACGGAGCGCTCGTTGAGGCGAAACAACATTGAAAACACAGTTTTTTTGCAAAAATGCTTGACATTCGAAAAAAAAACATATATAATTGCAAAGAATTTTGACCTTGAAAGGTGGTGAGAAAGTTGACGACAGTTAAGGTTGGTGAAAACGAAAGTTTGGAAAGCGCGCTCAAACGCTTCAAAAGAAAATGCCAAAAAGACGGAATCATCGGTGACATCCGCAAGAAAGAAGCCTATGACAAACCAAGTGTTGCCCGCAAGAAAAAAAGCGAACAGGCAAGAAAGCGTGCAAGAAAAAGAGGATAAAATTAAACTTGACGACCAAATTTGGTCGTTTTTTCTTTTGCAAAAATTGGGGCTGATGTGTTAAAATGTTTCATATGAGCGGATATGACCTTTCAAGCCTGAACGAACAGCAAAAAGAAGCCCTCCTTCAAACCGAAGGAGTTGTTTTGGTGACCGCCGGCGCCGGCAGCGGCAAAACGCGACTTTTGACGCACCGAATTTGCTATCTCATTCAAGAGCTTGGCATTTTTCCATTCAACATTCTTGCCATCACTTTCACAAACAAGGCGACCAACGAGATGAAAACGCGCCTTGAGGACATGGGTGTGCACGGAGTTTGGGTCTCCACTTTTCACAGTATGTGCGTGAGGATTTTGCGAGAAAACATCGACCGCTTTGAAGGCTTCAACAAAAATTTCACCATCATTGACGAGGGAGACAAGAACAAAATCATCAAAGACCTTTTGAAGAAAAACGGCGTTGACGAAGATGACAAAGAAAAGGTGTCTAATCATTTGGAAAACATCAAAAACAAAGGGCTGGACATTGATGAATATTTTGAGGCGCTTGCCGAGTTTGACCGAAACAAAGATTTGAGAATCTATCAAAAAGTTTGCCACGAATATGAAGAATATTTGCACAAGAGCAATTCGCTTGATTTTGACGACCTTTTGAACAAAACACTCTTTTTGTTCTATAACTTCAAAGATGTTTTGAACAAATATGCCGAGCGTTTTCAATACATTTTGGTCGATGAATTTCAGGACACCAATTTGGTGCAATATAAGCTTGTCAAACTTCTTGCAAGCGTGCACGGAAATCTTTTTGTCGTGGGCGACGAGGACCAGTGCATATATTCTTGGCGCGGGGCAAATTTTCACAACATCTTCAACTTGAAAAATGATTTCAAAAATGTGCAAGTGTTCAAATTGGAACGCAACTATCGTTCCACTCAAAACATCTTGAATCTTGCAAACAATGTCATTCAAAACAACAAACAGCGCACCGAAAAAAGACTTTGGACACAGAAGAGTGAAGGTGAAGGGCCGGTGGTCTATTCTGCCTTTGACGAGCGTGATGAGGCGCTTTTTGTGGCGCGCACAATCGCCGATTTGACAAGCGAAGGCTTTTCTTATGGCGATTTTGCCGTGCTCATGCGCGTGAACGCACTTTCGCGCGCGCTGGAAGAAGGCTTGATGAGTTTTCAAATTCCATACAAACTCTATGGCGGCTTCAAGTTTTATGAACGCGCTGAAATTCGCATGGTGCTTTCTTATCTTTCCATTTTTGTCAACGAAAAAGACGACATCTCTCTTCTCAAGATCATAAATTTTCCAAAGCGCGGAATTGGCGAAGTGGCCGTGCAAAGTTTGCTTGCGGAAGCGGGCGAGGAACATCTTCTTTCATATCTTTTGTCCGACAAATTCAAATTTTCAAAATTTTTCCCGAAACTTGAAAAATTTGTGCAAAATGTGCGCGAATTGAAGAAAAAAGTGGACAAAATTTCTTTGGTCGAGTTTGTGAAAAAGGTGATTTCTTCTTTTGGGCTGGACGTGGCTTATGCCGGCAAAGAAGAAGAGGACATTGAGCGCATCGCCAACCTTGGAAGCTTGATTTCGGGCGTGAAAGAATTTTGCGACGACAACGAGGACGCCTCGCTTGCCGACTATTTGGCGGAAGTGATGCTCAAAACCGACAGCGACAACATTCAAGAGGGCGGAGTGGTGACACTCTCGACAATCCACTCTGTGAAGGGGCTGGAATTTAAGGTTGTCTTTGTTGTGGGCTTGGAAGAGGGCATTTTTCCACTGGCGCGAGCCTCTTTTTCGAGCGAAGAAATGGAAGAGGAGCGCCGGCTGATGTATGTGGCGGTGACGCGGGCGCGGGAGGAACTGCATCTATCCTGGGCGAAGCAGCGCC
>CANQWP010000027.1 GCA_947627585.1 uncultured Clostridia bacterium | reverse complement strand
CTATTCTCACGCCATCAAAAACTGCAAGGGCGGAGATTTTGTGTTGATACACCCGACACAAGCCACTCGCGATTGCCTTGGTCGAATCATCACAACATTGAAAGAAAAAGGCTTTGAACTTTGCACAGTAAGCGAAAATTTGGGACTCGGCGAAAGCGAAAACGCTTGAAAATTTTGAGCAAATTTGCAAACAAATTTAATAAAAAAAATCAAAAACTCGCAAAAAATGTGGGTTTTTTGTCAATTTTTTTAATTTTAATTTTTTGATGAAATTAAAAATTTGAGGAGTTGTTCTGTTTGTCTTATGAACTTTTCAGTCCGTGTCAATCAAATTTTCAAAAATATATTCATAGACATTTGGCGCGGACTTTTTCCATTTTTTGCACGCCTCTTCAGCCGCTTGGCGTGTCGGCGCTTTGATTTGAATTTCAAAAAGTGGGGTTGTGATCAAACTTTCATAAATTCGAAGTGTCACCAAATATGAGCCGTCCTCGGCGTCGGCATAGTTGGCATAATATTCTTGCGACTGTTTGACCAAAAGACGATTGGCTTTGGCATAAGCGGCAATTTCGTCACGCAAGGCGTTTGGGATTTTTTTATAGAAATATGAAAGGCACTCCCGCCCTTCAAAAGTGAGTGTATATCTCTGCTCGCCCTCTTTGCACTCGGTCTTGTAGATGAGTTTTGCTTCCGAAAGTTGAAACAAAAGGTCAAGACAGTCCATGTAATTTATCCAATCGTTGCGCACCGAACAAATTTCCGTGATGGAACTTTCTGTGAGCGGCATCTCCATTTGCTCCATGCAAAAAAGGACGATCAGTTTGTTTGTGACAGCATCATAGTTTTTTTCAGCCATCTTGTCCCCCAAAGTCGTCAAATTCATCGCCCGCGTCTTGTGCTTGTTCGTCATCTTCCAAGTCCTCTGGATTTGCAAGGAAATCATAATAATTCAAAATCAAAGTTTTCATGTCTTCAATGATGTGTCTTGCGTTTTTGAACTTTTTCGCAACGTATGAAAGCCCAATCACAAGAGCATTGACAATCATAAGGTCGCCATCGTCGCAAGCCTTTGCGATGCCGTTTGTGACAAATTCAACATCGTCAAGCATGTCGTCGTGTTTTCTTTCAAAGCTGATGAGCGCCAAAATTTGCCCGCAGCTTTTTTTGATTTCTTGCATAAGTTCCGAAAGATGTGGAAATTCCTCCTCTTTCTCTTCTTCGAGTTCTTCAAGCTCTTCCGCGTTTTTTTGCTCTTGCGCAAGCTTCAATTCCTGTTCGTGCTTTTTCAAATCCAAAACAGAAATTGTTGTTGGGACTTCAAAAATTTTGCACAAAATGTCGCGGAAAGGACGAATTACTTTGTCCAAGAAATTTTGAATGGAGGTGTTTTTGTTGCCTTGGAAAAAAGTCTCCAAAAACTGATTTGCGTTCAGCTTTTCGTTCACAATGTCGTTGAAAAGTGTGACCGAAAGCGCCAAACGTTTTTTGTCGTCAGTCGGCAAAGAAATCTTGACCGCCCCCGTTTTTCTGTCAAAGGAAAATGCTTTTGAAAATTCCTCTGCCTCATCAAAGTCAACAAGCGAATCGGCCAAAAGTTCCAAAACGTCTTCACTTTGAGTCATGACATTCAAAAACTTTTCCAATCTTCGACTTAAATCAAAAAATTTTCCGGTCAAAATGTCATTGCATTCAATCACAAAATTTTCAACTTCAAGAATGTTTTTTGTCTCCATATTTCACTCCGTTTTTCATTTTTTTTGCAAATTTGCCGTGTTTTTTGCGTTTTTTGTGCAAAGCGAATTTTGCAAAACATAAAAATTTCAATTTCAACGCCAATTCAATTCCAAATCATTTTATCACATTTTTGCGAAAAAACAAATCTTTTTGATGCTTTCGCACGATTTGTCACAAATTTTTTTAAAAGGTCTTTACAAAAGAAAATATATTTGATATAATATAATTATGAGTGAAAATTTGTTGAACGTAAAAAACATGTCCGTGCTTATCAAAGACCGCTTTCTTGTGAAAAACATTTCTTTTTCGATGGAAAAAGGAGAATGCGTGGCGGTCATTGGCGAAGACAAAAGCGGAAAGACCAGTTTGATCAAAGCGATTTCCGGCTCTTTGCCGATAAGCGCCGGGCAAGTTTTTATTGAAAATCACGACATCTTTTTTGACAAAAAAATTCTTTCAAAAGTCAGCACATGTTTTGACCCACCAATTTTCTTTAAATATCAAACTGTCATGGAAAACATGCAATATCTTTCCACGCTCAGCGAAGCCAATGACAAACTTGAAATCATAAAGGCGCTTGAAAAATTCAATCTGGCGCACAAAATGAACACAAAAGTGAAAAAACTCACCTATTTTGAGAAAAAACTCATGAGTTTGGCGCTTGGCTTTTTGACAAAGCCTCACCTCATTTTGCTGGACGAGCCATTCAAAAATCTTCCGCCAGAAAATTTGGAAAATGTCAAAAATGCAATTGAAAAAATCCGCCAAAACGGCACAAGCGTGATTCTTACATCAACCTGCTTGGAAAACATTAAATTGGACTGCGACAAATATATCTTCATGGAAGACAGAGAGATCAAAAAGCTGCTTTCACGTGAAGAAATGGAAAAAATTGCCGAAGGGCCAACCTACGCATTTGTCAAAGTCAAATATCCGCACTATGTCGGCAAGCTCATCATGCAAAACTTTTCTTTGCCAGTCAAAATTTTGGACAAGCGAGTTCTTTTTGAAAGCGACGAAGATGTCACCTCAAAAATTGTTCAGTTTTTGAGCGAAAAAAAACTCTCAGTCTATCGCGCCGGGTTTTTGTCCAAAAAAGCCGAAAAAGTTTTTGCAAATTTGACGCCATATTTCAAGCCAGAACCTCTTGAAAAGGAGGAAGATGCTTGATGAAAAAGATCTTTCAAATTGCAGGATATGACTTCCGCCGAATCATGTTGAACCCGATCACCTTGGTCATTGTCGCCACCTTGATGGCTGGCTGCTTGATTTTGGGATCATTATATCAAATTCCTGCCACACCGGTCTATTCTGCCACCACCCTTGGCGAAAGCCCAGCAGAAATCATTGCAAACTTCTCTGGCAACAATCCTGAAATTGACACAAAAGCCTCGCTTGACAATCTTTTGACAAAGGCAGAAAACAGCTTGAATGTGATGAAAACTCAGCCAAGTGAAAACGCCCCTGCTGAAAGTGAATATGCAAGGTTATTGCAAATAAAGTCGCAGTTTGACGCAATTGAAGATGAATTTCGTTTTCCCACAACTTTTCAAAATCGCAAGCCAAAATACATAGAAGAAAATGATATTTCCGAAATTATTTTTGCGGCAAATGAACTTCGGGACTTTGTCCAAAAATATGAAAAAAAAGACGAGTTTGAAAGCACCTTGTTTTTCACAAAACAAAATTTCACAACGCTGAAAACTGTCTCTTCCTATTTTTCAAATTTGATCAATCAAAATCTCTCAATCGCCCAAGTTGTCGATGACATATATGGACATTTGGACATGTTTGAAAAGTTTGAGCCGACAGCGCTGACAACAACTTGGT
Organism: uncultured Clostridia bacterium; assembly: GCA_947627585.1. Classification (GTDB taxonomy): domain Bacteria; phylum Bacillota; class Clostridia; order Christensenellales; family UBA1242; genus Caccovivens. The sequence continues at coordinate 5,612 of CANQWP010000027.1, read as the reverse complement.
GGGTCGATGACGAAAAACTTTCAACTTTGCAAACTATTGTTGAAAATGCAAAAGAAAAAGTAGGAAAGATCTTTCAAGAGCTTTCAATCTATTCGTCCATAACAAACGCCTCTTCCGTTGACAAAGTCACAAGTTTGCTGACGAACTATAAGCTTATGTGTGAAAGTGCAAACTTTGTTGTGAAAAGTGAGCTGAAACTTTTGTTGAGCGCACATTTTGGTGATTTGGACAAATTGTTTGGTTACACAAACGTCTCATATAAAGAAGATTTGAGACAAGACATTTCAAAAGCCAAATTCTTTTTACAAGACGAAAACTTGTATTTCACGGAATTTCAAGAGCCGCTCAATTTCAACAAAGCGGCAAACACAACAACGGCATATGACAACGCCTATTTCCTTTTGAGCATAATTGGCTTTTTGACGATCGTTTTTGGCATCTTCTGCGCCTATAAACTCTTTGGTCGCGACAGAAGAAATGGGAAAATGGACCTTATTTTGTCCCAGAATGTCACATATGGACAGGTTTTTGCCGGAAAATTCACCGCCATTGTCCTTTGCACAACTTCGGTGCTGGCGGTGTTTATGCTCCTGTCTTTGCTGTGGTCAGTTCTTTTCTATCCAACTGTCACCGCGGGCATTTTGGCCATTTTCAATTTGACAACGCCATATGTCGTGCACCCAATTCTCTTTTTGCTTTTGAAATTTGTAGGGATTGAAATGCAAGTTGTCTTTTGGGCAGTTGGCACAATCTTCCTCATGAACATTTCAAGAAAATTTGAGCTCACTTTTGCAATCTCGCTTTTGATTTTTGCCATTTCCGTGATTTGCAACATTTTCCTCAATGGATTTCTGGTCTATTGTCTCTTCCCGTTTGTGCACGTGGATCTGACAGCCTTTCTTGGCGGCGGAAGCATGGGCGCCGGCTTTTTGCAAACGGCACTCTATTCCAACGGAAACTTCTTCATCTCTTTGGCTTATTATTTTGTGGTTGTTGTCTTGCTTTACAATTTCACAAATCAGCTTTTCAGAAAAAATTGATTTATATAAAAAATTGTTTAAAAAGTTTTAAATAATTGTCGTTTTTGTTTGCAAAAGTTGCGCAAGTTTTGATAAAATTCTTGTGTAGGAGTTTCATATGAAATATAAGATTGTAACTGAAGCTTCGGTCGATATGCCAAAAAGCTTCGCGGAAGAAAACGACATCACAATTTTGCCAATTGAAGTGAATTTCAATGGCGAATTGTTTCCTGAAGGCTTGCCAAATGATGAGTTCTATGAAAAACTCAAAACGGGAATCATTCCAAAAACAAGCCAGCCAAATCAATATAAATTTGAAAACGCCCTTGGCCCATATGTCAACAAAGAGGACTGGTTTGTGCTGACAATTGTCATTTCCTCCGACCTTGCCGGCACAATTGCGCAAGCAAAAAACGCCGTGGAAAGTTTGGAAATGAAAAATGTTTATATCTGCGACAGCCGCGTCACAACTTTTGCCGAAGGCGCGCTTATTGTTGAAATTATCAAATACATCAAATCTCACCCAGATGCTCAGCCTCAAGAAGTGATTAACGAACTTGAACGCCTCAAAGCAAAAATCAAGCTTGTGGCCGTCATCGGCGACTTGAAATATTTGAAAATGGGCGGAAGACTTGGCTCTGCCGGATATGTTGTGGCAAGCGCCCTGAAAATCAAGCCAATCATCAGCCTTGACGGCGGGAAAGTGAACACAATCGCCAAAAAAGTTGGCGAAAAAGCAAATGAGTTTATGGTCGAACTTGCAAACAAGCGCGACAGAAACTATCCAATATCTTTTGGACACTCTGCACAGCCAAAACTGATCGATGACTTCCTCAGCAAATATGCCGAAGCTTTGGACGTTGACCCGAAAAACACGCCGATCCACGAAATTGGCTGCGTTGTTGGAACGCACGCTGGGCCAAATTGCTATGGCATGGTCTATTTCATTTAAATTCTTCCTCCGAACGGTTTCACACGCGACACGTCGATTTCGACAAAAAACTTGAAGCCGTCCCCCTCTCGTTTAAACCTGACAACAATGTCGTTTGGCATTTCAAAAAAATTTCTGCAAATTGGAAAGATCTCTTCCTTCAAAATGGCAGCGACACTATCCAAATTTGTAAACTTGTCTTTGATCAAAAGTTCATTTATTCTTTGCAAAACAAACCTCCAATTGTTTAGCAGTGTTTTTTGATGTTCCTTTTCAAATATCCCACAAGACCGCGATATTTGAATGTGCAATCAAAAATTTTTTTGCTGCCGTTGTGAACATTTTCCGCCAAAAGTGTGAATGCTCGCGCACTTTCACAGTCCGTCATGATTCGTCCATCACTTGACATTTTTCCAACTTCATCATCTTCCGGAATCACGCCCAAAAGGTGAATCCCCATCGCCTTGACAATGGCTTCAATGTCCATCATCTCCCCCGAAAGCACAAGATCTCCGCGCATTCGATTTATGACCAGTCCTTTGCTTTCAATTTTATAGGCCGAAAGCAGCCCCACGACCTTGTCGGCATCTCGAATTGAAGAAAGATGTGGCGTGACAACAACAAGCGCCTCGTTGGCCGGAAAAACCGCCCGCTGAAAGCCCGCCTCAACCCCGGCTGGGCAATCAATCAAAACATAGTCAAACGAATGTTCCACAATGTCAATAATGTTTTTGATATGTTCTCCAGTAATTTTGCTGGAAGAATAAGTGTGCGCGGACGGAAGAAGATAAAGCGACGGAAAATTCGGGTCTTGAAGCAACGCTTGTCGAACGCGGCATTTGCCAGATACAACGTCAGTGATGTCAAAAATCACTTGTCTTTCAAGCCCCATGATGACATCAAGATTGTTTAGGCCAATGTCGACGTCCATAAGCAGAACACGAAAGCCAAGCCTGGAAAGGTAGACCCCCAAATTTGCGCAAACGGTTGATTTCCCAACACCACCTTTTCCACTTGTCACAACAATTTTTCGCGCCATATGAAAAACTCCTTTGCACAAATTTTATCTTTTTTCTTTTCATAAAATCAAATTTGATTGTGCAATAAAAGAGCCTAATTTGTCTAATTTTGTAAAAAAAACAGGTCTTCGCCTGTTCTTTTGTTTTTTCGCATTTTCTTTAAAGTTTTTTCAATATGCTTTCCAAAAGTTGTGAGTCAGAAAGCAACTTTCCTGCCCCCAAAATCGTCACATTGTCAACATCTTGTGAAATTTCAATTGGATAGTTCAAATGCTTCCTAAAATAGTCTTCCAGCCCTTGAATTTTTGCTCCGCCGCCCACAACAAGAATTTTGTTGTTGATGATGTCGGCAACAATTTCTGGTGGCAAGGTGTTGATTGTTGTGTCGATAGCGCGGACAATTTCGCTGTAAAACGGCTCAATGGCGCGCATCAAATCGGTCGACAGTTCAATTGTTGTGCGCGGAGTTTTTGTTTGCGCATCAATGCCGGTGATTTCCATGTTGAGAGTGTCATTTGCATAAAGGCTTCCAACGTCGTTCTTAAGGCTCTCAGCGGTGGAAAGGCCAATCACAAGCCCCTGGGTGTAAGCCAAAAAGTTGACAATTGACGCATCAATGCTTTTTCCGCCAATGCCGAGCGTTGCGCCTTTGATTATGCTTGAAATGTTGATGACTCCAATTTCTGTTGAAGTGCCGCCAATGTCCACAACCATGTTGACTTTTGAACTGTCAATGTTTCTGCCTGCTCCAACACAAGAACACAAAACAGAAGGAACAAGCAAAGTCTCTCCCAAATTCACCGCTTCGCAAACGTTCATGATGTTTTCTTTTTCTTTGACAGAAAGTCCGCACGGAACAATGACAATTGCGTTGTCCTCAAAAGCGCGAAAGCCAACTTTGCTCAAAAAATGCTTCAAAAGCACAACGGAATATTCAAAATTTGAATGATCGCCACTGATGCTCGGCGTGAAAATTTCCACATTTTCTTTTGTCTTGCCTACAAGTTTTTTTGCATCATTTCCCATTGCAATCACGCGATAGCCCTCTTCGCTCGGCTCGGCAGCAATAAGTGTCGGCTCTTTCAACGCAAGGCCCTCGCCTTTCACATAGATGCATGTGTATCCGCCACCCATTTCAATGGCATATTTGATTTTTTTCATCATCAACCTCCAACAATTCTCGCTCACACAACAAATTCAATTTGTTCTGCCGCTGAAGCGTTTTTCGAATTATATATAATTTGAATTTCTTGTCCTTCTTTAATGGAATATATAAAGTCAAACAGTTCGTCTCTGTCCTCTATTTCAAGGCTAATGTCCCCTGCAACAATTTCCGTGACAATTGACTCAGCAGAAATTTTGTCCTCGCCGTACACAAAATCTTCTAACAGGAAAAAGCCTCTTTGGCTTGTCGCGTTATAAAATTCTGTCAACCCATCAAAATCGTCAAAAGCTTTCCACTGATTTTTGAAAAAGAAGTGCTTTGCCATTCCTCCATTTTCTGCCTCTGAAAGATGATAATGACTGGTGCATTCTTTTGAATCAAGACCCGTGAAACTTTTTGAAAGCTTGTTTTCAAAGGTTTGATTTTTGCTATATGCACCAAGCACATCTTTCAAAAACAAGTTTGCATATTTTGCAGAAGAAATGATGTAATCTCCATTGTTGTCCACAGCCTCTTCATATGAAAAACCGAGCAGTTTGCCATATGAATCAAACACCGCTCCATCTTTGAAGCCTTGTGGCTCTTCAATTTCCATGAGAAGACCGTTTTCAATCACGTGGTCCACCGCAAAAAAGTCCTCAACTTTTGTTTCAAGCGCAAAATCAGCAGAGTGTCCCATGATTTTTCCATTGAAAACTTGATGTTCACCAGAAAAGTTTTCGTCAGGAAACAGCTGATAAATTGAAAACACAGCACTGTTTGCTTTTGGACTATATGAAGCGACATCGACAAACGGCATTTTGATTTGTTTGTTTTCTCCGTCTGGATTTTTGCTTTTCAAAACAGCCAAATCAAAATTTTCTTCTGCAAAAATCAGCTCTCCATCAAAAACTTTGCCGGAATTGCAATAAATTTTGATTTCGCCATCTTGCAAATTTTTAAATTTGTGATATGGCGCAAGCACAATCCCGTCTTCGCGCACATTGACCCCAATCACGCTTTGAGGTGAATGGTCAAATTCGTTTGGATCAAATTTGATTTCAACAGTTGCGTCAAGATACATCTCGCTCATGCTTTTGTCAGAAAGAAACGGCCAAAAAGTGAGTTTGAGCGGAATGTTGTTTGGAGAGATGTAGAAAAAGTAGAGAACAACAAACATATAACACAAAAGGACTGTGACAATTGTCAACAACAGCCCCCACAGAAATTTTTTGTTGCCGGAATTTGTTTCTTTCATGTTCTCCTTCTTCAATCTTTCAAATCACTTGCAAACTTTTTTTGAATATTTTTCTAAAGTCCTCTGCCGCCTTCATGCTTTCAATGATTTCAAAAGACGGGTCAGCATTGACAACTGTCTTCATGATTATGCTGTCGCCAAGGATGTCGCAAACAATGTCGTTGATGACATTTTTTCTTGATGCGTTGAGGTTCACTGCCAAAGTGACAAGCACGCCGATTTTTCTTATTGCGTCAATGTC
>CANQWP010000026.1 GCA_947627585.1 uncultured Clostridia bacterium | reverse complement strand
CCCCCCGCATTATAATAGACATTGAGAAAATTTTTATCTCAAAGGAGTTCCAAATGAAAAAAACATTTTTATTCTTATTTTCAATGTGCTTGATCTGTGGACTTGGCATATTGACGACCGCTTGTGGACCACACACTCACAACGCCATAGAAGTGGCGGCTACTCCAGCAACTTGCGAAGAAAATGGCAACGAAAGATATTTCTTCTGCGAGTCTTGCGGCAAATATTTCTTAGACGAAGAGTGCAAAATTGAAGTTCATTATGAAGACCTAATCATTTTGGCAAGCCATCAATATGGAAATTGGATTCAAACAAAAGCGCCAACTTGTGCAGAAGAAGGCTCACAATATAAAGAGTGCTCAAAATGTCACGATAGAATAACACAAAGCATTCCAAAAACATCAGATCATATTTTCAATGATTGGATAGAAATATCTCCGGCAACTTGCACAACAAACGGCGAGAAACAGAGGCAATGTTCCGTATGCCACAAAATTGAAAAACAACCAATTTATTCAACTGGGCATTCATATGGAAACTGGACGCAATCAAAAGAGCCAACTTGTGCAGAAGAAGGCTCACAATATAAAGAGTGCTCAAAATGTCACGATAGAATAACACAGAGCATCCCAAAAACAACAAATCACAACTATGGAGATTGGCAAGATGAAATCCCGGCAACTTGCACAACAAAAGGCACCCAAAAACACATTTGCCAAACTTGTGGAAAAATTGAATATAAAGATTCAGAAACAATCCCTCACAGCATAGAAAACTCATATTCGCATGATGAACAAACACACTGGAAACAATGCTCAGTTTGTCATCAAAAATTTTCTTCTGGAAGCCATGTTTTTGTCGATCCAACAGAAAATTTGGGAATAAAAACTTACACTTGCTCCACATGTTCTTATCAGAAAGAAGAGCTTCCAACTGTTTTGGATGCCTATGGTGACGGCACACTGAGCAATCCTTATCTTATTTATACCGGAGAACAATTTCTTGATATGTTCAAAGGGTGGGGATATCTCAAGAAATATCGTGAAAAAGCTCTTAATGTCAAACTGATGAGAGATATATCTCTTATGGAAGCACCTCAGTTCGAGCATCAAACTATAAACCCATATGCATATCTGTTTGATGGAAATGGCAAAACAATAACAACAAATTGCTTGAATATATTCCCTTATTTAAGTGGTGAAATTAAAGATTTAACAGTTGAGCTCTCTGGAAATCTTATCAGTGCCACTGGTAAATATCAACTGGTTTCAAGAATTCTTGAATCTGGAAAAATTTCAAATATTATTTTAGCGAGCAAAGATGGCTTTATCGGAGGCTACACAGGATTCACCGAAACCAACTATGGCACAATTGATAATTGTAAAAATTATTTAAGTGCGAATGTAAATAATTATTGCTACGCTGGAATTGCTTCCAGCAACTATGGAACAATTTCAAATACAATGAATTTTGCAAATCTTTCAACAACAAACTACAACTTGTCGTCATTAAGTGGAATTGTTCAATCAAATTATGGAACAATTTCAAATTGTGCAAACTATGGGAAAATCAGCTTTAATAATTCATCTACTTCCGGCACTTATAAATCATGCGGAATAGCAGGGACATTGTATGCTGGTTCAAAAATTATAAACTGCAAAAATTATGGAGAGTTAACTTATAAAAGTTCTGGAATATTATTTGGATCTATCGGAATTTCCACAATGGCAAGTGAATCTGATAGAAAAAACATTACAATAAAAGGTTGTGTTTATATTCAAAACGAAGTTGTCAATACAAACATAACTTGGCTATTTAAAAGATCTGAATATATAAATGATCGAACTATAGATGATGTGTATTCGGATGAAAATGTTTTAAAGTTATTTCCTAATGTCCAAATTCCAACATCTGTAAGCGAAATTCCTCAAGAAGATAAAATTTCAACCTAAATAAACGAAAAAATGCACAAAAATTGTGCATTTTTTATTGTTATAAACTTTTTCAGCCAATCGCGCCGACGCTTTGAACTCCAAACACGCCATTCTCGCGCACCCTCTCTGCCGCGCAAACAAGACTGTTATATTTGATGACCTCTTTGAAAAGTTTGCTTTTGTTTTCTTTGGTCATCTCTTCCTCGCGAAGAGCATCGACCTTGTTGAACACTTTGCCGGAAGTGATGGTCATGATATATTCCAGTTGAAGATGGTTTTTGATGTCCTTAAATTTCTCGGCAAAGTCCATGTCGGCAACAGAACTTGATTCCACCAAAGCGGAAATCACCTCTTTGTCACTGCGATTTGAAAGAAGCGAAATTTGCGGAAGGCACTCCGAAAAGACCTTCTTTTTTGCGACATCAAAATCCCAGCCTTTCTCCACGCCTTCAAGCACTGAAGAGAGCTCTTCCTTGAAAAATGCCGGCACAGGCAAGCCCTTTTCCTTCAAAAGATTTTGATTGAATTTGCTGACAAGATAAAGAAAATTCGACTGCGCTTTTTCAAGACTGGCGCCCTTGCTTGCCCGCACTTTCCCCTGAGAGTCAAAGTCCAACAAATCAAACATATACAAAAAACACATATCCTTTTCTCCTTTGTCAAAATTTGACGAAAATCTTGTCCAACCTTTTCGCGAAACTCTTTTCGTCTTTACACAAAAAATTATATCACAACTTTTTGCATAAACAAAACAATTTTTGAATATTTATACATTTTTTTGACAAAGAAAGTTTTTGCTCGTGCTCGCTGAAAAATAGTTATTTAAAAATTATCAAAATCGCAAAAAATTTTCAAGAATTTTCAAAAAAAGCAACATGTCAACGTGTTCAAATATGTTCATTTGTGGCAGACTTTTGCCCTCAAGCATTCGCTTTTGCAAAAAACGCGACGGCAATCGCCCCAGGTCCAACGTGCGTGCCGATGGAACTTCCAATCATATAGGAAGGAATCTCTGTGGCGCTTTTCACGTGACCTTTCCAAAGCTTTTCGCTGTCTTGCAGATATTTTTTGAGATATTCGTCGCTCAGCCCGGAATATGCCAAAGCGTGCGGCATGTCAAAATCAATTCCGCCGCACTTTTCAACAAGTTGCATCAAAAGGTTGTTGCCTTTTTTTGAGCCAATTGCCTTTCCGATCAATTTGACCTCGCCTTTTTCGACTGCAACAACAGGTTTGATTGACAAAAGTTCCCCAGTGAACGCCACAACAGAAGAAATCCGTCCGCCCTTTTTGAGATATTTGAGCGTGTCCAAAACGGCCATGAGCTTGATGCCTCTTTTCCTTTCGTCAAGTTTCTGGGCGATTTCTTTTGCGGAAAGTTTTCCTTCTTTCACCAGTCGAAGCGCCAATTCACACAAAATTCTTTCGCCGATTGTGGCGTTGATGCTGTCCACAACAAACACCTTCTCTCCAAATTTTTTTGCGGCCTCTTTTGCATTGTCAAAAGTCCCAGATAGTTTGGAAGAGAGCGTGATGCAAATCACCTCGTAGCCGTTTTTTGTCAGTTTTTCAAAGCATTCTTCAAAGCGAAAAACATTGATTTGGCTCGTCTTTGGAAGCTCATCGCTTTCAATCAGTTTCTCGAAAAACTCTTTGTGCGAAAGGTTCACGCCGTCCAAAAACTCCTCTTCACCAAATCTCACCTCAATCGGCAGCAGCGTGACGCCCAAATTTTCCGCTTCCTCGAAAACAATGTCACTTCCCGAATCAATCACAACCTTAATCATTTTTTCCTCCCAATTCTCCATCGTCTTGCGAGCAAATTTTTTGAATGTTTGTCAAAATTTGTTCCAGCATTTCATACAGTTTTTCGCGATCCTTGACGCCAAGCCCGGCAAATTCCACCATGGACTCAATTTTTTCCGCAACAATTTTTGCCAGCGTCTCGCCCTTTTGCGTCAATTTGATTTTGTTGCGATACTTTTTCTGCCCGCCGACCTCAACAAACACAAAGCCCGCTTCCTCCAACTCCTTCACAACTCGCGAGGTGGCCGCCTTGTCCTCATCGCACGCCATGCAAAGTTCGCTTGCCGTCAAGCCCCCGCTGCAATAAAGTTGAAAAAGCGCCACCGCTTGTTTTCCTTTAAGCCCCAATTTTTCCATCTCGACGTTTTTGATTTTTTGAATTCCTCGCGAAATTCCAATCAAAAGGCCTGTAAATTTCCCAAAACGACTTTCCATCTTTGCTCCTTAAAATTTTGTTGCTAAAATTTGTTGCCTCCGCAAGTTTCATCTTGCGCTGCACCGGCTGAATTCCAACAACTGCACAAATTATATTCGAATTTTGTTGATTTGTCAACAATTTTATATGCGTTGGAAAACTTTTTATGAAAATTTTGCAATCCACAAAAAATGCCTTGTCAAAAAAATGAAAATGTGATATGATATTGGCATCGGCAAGGCAACTTCGGCATGACAAACGCCTTGTCAAAGACAAATGCCTGCCAAACCAAACAAACTTCCATGACCTCGTAGTAAAACAGGATATTACAGAAACCTCCTAAGTTTCCATTCTGGGTTCGAGTCCCGGCGGGGTCACCAAAAAATGCTAGGAAACTGTGCTCCTAGCATTTTTCAATTCGCCCTGAACCCTGCACGACTCAAAGCTTAATGATTAGCCTCTTATTTCCTCCCATACTTTTTTATTAAATTTATCGCCCATTTCGCTGCCTGCGGACATTCTTCAACAACCAATTCTTGGCAACGATCGGCAACTTTAAAGTTCCCTTCCTTATCAAACCTTTCATTCCGGTTGTTGTCTTTGAAGGAAACCCTGCAATTTTTCAGTGCAGGAATTTTCCAGCAAGTTTTGCTTGTCATTTCATCGCCGGTCAAATCGAGCCGTTTGTCATATTTGAACATTCCAAAACCTTTTAGCTTTTTCTTGAAAGAGCAGTTGTCGCTTGCCACATAAATTGTGTTATGGGTTACAGTGCTATACCAGTGTGGCTGGTGGAGCAGCCATGGATATTTCTCCTCAAACTTTTTCCTTTCTTCTGTTGTCAATGAATTTACTTCAATAATGTCACCAACTTGCAAATAACCAAACAAAGTGTGCTTTGCTTCTTGTGTTTTTTTGTCTTTATACCAACCATAGAACAAAAACAAATCGCCCACTTTCACTCCGTTGTTTTTCAAGTGCGTTTGTGCAGCTTTATCTTGGCCAAAACTGCCCTTGAAGCTTTCCTGCCCAAAATAATCAGTCAGTTGTGGGTCCAAGTGACAAAATGTGTTCTCATCTATGATCACTTTTTCCTTGTCGATCCAGCCATAATTCACACCCATTTCTTTGCAATAACAAAGCAGTGATGTTTTGTTTCCAAACACTTCGCCATATCTTGTGACATCATAAGCCTGCCTGCTTGGAATTGGCAAAAAAATCATCTGTTTGTCTTCATCAATGACAACCGGCCCTTGGCTGTTGCTGCTGTCCAAGCCCTTTTTGCTTAAAATAATTTTCATTTTTGCACCTTTGTAAAACAAGGATAGCACAAATCCAACCTAAAAGCAACGAAAGTTCTTGAAAAGCAAAAATCCTAACAAAAAAACTTGCGGTCAGCAACAAAAAAGATTATAATTTTTCTTGGAGGAACAAAAATGGCAAAAACAAAAAAACCAATCAAAACCGTAAAGCTTAACAACACAAGTCTTGATCGTGAGTTCGCCAAGATGATCCGCGACCCTTCTTATGGGGCTGAATATCATTTAATTCATGACATTTTGACAAAGTTTCCAGACAACACCGACAAAAACATTGTGGCAATGAAAATTGCTGCGATTGATGTCACAAATTCCACCCACCTGTCTTTACATAAAGCAAAGGTCAATCTTGACCAACTTGCCAAATTTGTTTGCAGCATCAATTTTGATGAAAGGGTGAAGAATGGTGATCTGTCTTTGGTGAATGAATTTTGCAAAGGCAAAATCAACGTCAACTTGTTCTCTTTTGCCACAAAATATTGTCACTATCACAATTCAATCGTCTATGGCGAAGACGCGTATGCAAAATATGACAAAATCATGAGCATGGCTTTGCCTGAATATGCAAAAGCTTGCGGCGTGCTTTACAAACATCGGGCTGTGACAACAAACGCCATTTTGACATTGGCACAAACTAACAACAATCAAGATCTCAACAAAATTATTGATGAAGTGCTCGATAGAAACAAAATAACCACCCCAAACAGAAAAGCCAAGTTTGACATTCTTATGTGGTTTCTAAATCGATGATGGTGCGCGTCGCGCTTTTTTTGCAAAATAGTTTAAAATACCTCTTGAATTTTTGAAAGTGACATGATATAATAAACAAAATTTTTAAAAAACTTTGAGGAGCGTTTCATGACCGTTTTTAATCTCATTTTGGACAATATCAACGCTTTTTTGTGCATAATTGTTGGCATCGCCTTTGCGTTTCAACTTGTTTACACTCTGCTTTTCTTCTTGCCGGCGCCAAAATTTAAAAAAGCGAAAGAAAAACACAAAATTGGCATCATTATCCCTGCCCGAAACGAATCCAAAATCATTGGCCAAACTCTGGAAAATATTTTCAAACTGAATTATCCAAAAGACAAATATGAAATCATTATCATAGCCGACAACTGCACAGACAACACGGCAGAAATTGCCCGCTCCTTTGACGGCGAGGTGAAAGTTCGGGTGATTGAGCGTCAAGAAAAGGACAAGAAAAAGCGAAATGTCGGCTGGGCTTTCAATTATGCTTTCAAACAACTCATGCCAGAAATCGACAATTTTGATTTTTTTGTGCGCTTTGATGCGGACACCATTCCTGACAAAGAATATTTGAACAAAATGAACGATGCTTTTGAAAGCGGTGCAGAAGCGGCAAAAGGATATAATCACGCTTCAAACCTCACCCAAAACGTGATTTCTGGAGTTTCTGGGCTTTGGTACATTCGCGACACCCGTTTCAGTTGTCAAGCACGTGCCGCCCTTCACACAGACGTGTTCATGGTTGGAAGTGGAATGATGTTTTCGGCAAAAAGCATCAAAGAGGCTGGCGGTTGGGTTTGCACTTCCACAAGCGAGGACACCGAATTCACAATTTGGAACATGGATCACAAACACAAAGTGAAATATGTGCCCGATGCGATTGTATATGACGATCAGCCGTCCACCCTCACAGACATCTTCCGCCGAAACATTCGCATGGGAAACGGACTTCACAAATTGTTTTGGACAAAGGGTTTGGCATGTCTTGGAAAATTCTTCACAACTTTTCGATATTGCTATCTTGACATGTTCCTCAATCTTTTCTTCATTCCAATTGCTGTGCTTTGTTGCTTGTGGTTTCCGGCATATTATGGATACAAAATCATCTTCGATGCGTGTGTCGGCAATCTTGCCGATCTAAATCAAATTCTCATCACAATTGCCATCATTCTTTTCTGCGCTTTCCTCATTCCGTTCATCGCCCAAGCGTTTTTGGTGTATGCTCTCGACCGCAAAAAAATTGGCGTGCCACTCAAAAAACTTTTGCCAACAATGTTTGCTTTTCCAATGTTTATGATCATCTATGCGATTAGCATTGTGATTGGGGTTTTCAGCAAGCCACAATGGAAGCAAGTTTCAAGAAATGTGAATTTTGCAAACAATGAGACAAAATCCGTTGAAAAGAAATCAAAGAAGCACTTCTTTGGCAAAAAGAAAAAACTTTGTTTGGCGCTAAAAGCAAACAACATTTTGAGGCTTGCAAAGTTTCCAATAAGAATCAAAAAACAAGAAATTGTTGCAGAATAAAAACAAAAAACGCGCAAAAATGCGTGTTTTTTATTAATTTTTTTCAAAAGTTCTCAGTTTTCTGTTTTTCTTCCACGCCAAATTTGGCAAGCAAAAAAAGATATTCGTCAAACTTGTGCGCGCGAATTGGCATTGGCGGAGAATTTTTGAAATAGATGAGAAGGCAGGGCGAAATTTTGTGATATTCCTCCAAAATTTCAAAATAAGTCGCCTGCTCTTGCTCAATAAGTCTCCTGACTTTGGCATGATAGTTGAAATACATAATCTTATTTTGTGAAAAATCAAAAAAACATCTCAAAAATGAAGATGTTTTTTTGTTGTTTTTTGAATTTTTGGCAAAAAATGCCGCTTTTTTGTCATTTTTTACAGCAAGATGCAAAGCACTCCGCCCTTGCCTTCGTTGACAATGCGTCCAAGCGTTTTTCTCATTTTTCGTTGAGCGTCGGCCGGCATAGACACGATTTTTGTGCCAATGCTGTCATCAATAAGCGAGAACAAACTTTTTCCAAAAAGATTGGTCTCCCAAATGCCCTCTGGGTCGCTTTCAAACTTCTCTGCCAAATATGTGACAAGGTCTTGGCTCTGGCTTTCGTTCCCAACAAGTGGTGTCACCTCCGTTTCAACGTCCACTTTGATGATGTGCAAGCTTGGCGCGGTCGCCTTGATTTTCACGCCATATTTTCCGCCTTGCTTGACAATTTCTGGCTCTTGAAGCACATATTCATTCTGTCTTGGAACAACAACGCCATAGCCCGTTTCTTGCACCTCGTCAAGAGCAGTTTTAAGTTTGTCATATTCTTGTTTTGCGACCGCCAAGTTTTTCATGTGAGAAACAAGTTCAAAGTCGTCCGCAATTTCAAAGCCGCATTCATCGGAGAGCACTTTATAGAACAGATGCTCTTTCGGCACAACATTGAAGCGAATCACGCCCTCGCCCATCTCGATGTTTGAGAAAGTGATTGGGTCAAAACTTTCGCTTTCGGTGAACACAACGGTGTCTTTTTTGGCGTCGCCTATTTTTCGCACTTGATCGGCAAATTTTTTGATCTCATCAACAATCTCAGTGATGATCGGGCTGGAATAGGAAAGCGCTTGAATCCATTTTGGCATGCCCACCTTGATGCTCTTGACTGGAAAGTCGAGCAAAACCTTCTCAAAAATTTTGTCCACGTCGTCGTCCTTCATGGCGGCAACGTTCATCGCAAGCACCTGTGCGCCATATTTTTCTTGCAAGTTTTGCGCGAGCTTTTTGCTTTCGGCAGAGCCCGGATTTTTGCAGTTGAGCACCATCACAAACGGCTTGCCGCACGCCTGCATTTCGGCAACAACGCGCTCTTCGGCGGACACATAGTTCGCTCTCTCAATGTCGGTCACGCTGCCGTCGGTGGTCTCCCAGCTTACGCGCACACCGATCTCCTCCAGGTCGCTCTTCACCACCGTGGCGG
>CANQWP010000025.1 GCA_947627585.1 uncultured Clostridia bacterium | reverse complement strand
GCGCTTGAACGCCGTTGATCACTTCGGTCAGGTTGTGAGGAGGAATGTTTGTTGCCATGCCCACGGCAATTCCGTCTGCGCCGTTCACCAAAAGATTTGGAAATCTTGCCGGCAGAACTTTTGGCTGCATCAAGGTGTCGTCAAAGTTTGGATAGAAATCTACCGTCTCTTTTTCGATGTCTTGGAGCATCAGCCCGGCAATTTTTGAAAGGCGCGCCTCGGTGTATCGCATTGCGGCGGCAGGGTCGCCATCGACAGAGCCGAAGTTTCCGTGCCCGTCAACAAGCGGATAACGAATGGAAAAGTCTTGCGCCAGGCGCACCAGGGCGTCATAGATGGAACTGTCACCGTGCGGGTGATATTTTCCCATAACTTCGCCGACAATACGCGCGCTTTTCTTGTGCGGTGCGTTGTAGAAGTTGTTAAGTTCGCCCATGGAATATAAAATTCGGCGATGCACCGGCTTCAAGCCGTCACGCACGTCCGGAATGGCACGGCTGACATTGACCGCCATGGCATAGGCTATGAACGACTTTTTCAGTTCGCCCACAACTTCAATCGGCTGGACTTTTTCTTTGTCCAAAAGTTCTTTCAAATTTTGTCTGTTCAATTCGTCATCTTTTTTGCTCATGATTTTTTCCTTAAATTATTTTTAATTTTAATTAAAACAAGAATTTTCATTATACGTCTAGGTCGGTCACCAAAGTTGCGTTCTCCTCGATATGGTTTGTTCCAAACCATATGACTTCGTCGAATCTTCGCAAATTCGCAAGCGCTTTGCTCTCCTTCTCCTTGTCATAAACTTTCATTATACGTCTAGGTCGGTCACCAAAGTTGCGTTCTCCTCGATAAACTTTCTTCTCAAGTCCACATCTTCGCCCATAAGTTCGGTGAACACTCGGTCGGCCTCGATGGCGTCCTCCATGGTGATTTTCAAGAGGATTCGATGCTCTGGATTCATGGTAGTTTCCCAAAGTTGCTCTGGGTTCATTTCGCCAAGACCTTTATATCTTTGAAGTGTCGTGCCCTTTCTGCCGTTTTCATCAAACCATTTGTTCAGATCGTCATCGGTGTAGAAATAGAAATCTTCTTTTCCTCGCGAAACTTTGTAGAGCGGCGGCTGGGCGGCATACACGTGCCCGTTTTCAATCAGCGGGCGCATGAAGCGGAAGAAGAACGTGAGAAGCAGAATTCGAATGTGTGAGCCGTCCACATCGGCATCGGACATGCAGATGATTTTGTTGTATCTCAGTTTGCTTTCGTCAAAGTCCGCACCTGTGCCAGCGCCAAACGCGGTGATCATGGCGCGAATTTCCGCATTTTCCAAAATTCTGTTAAGGCGCGCTTTTTCAACATTCAAAATTTTTCCGCGCAGAGGCAAAATGGCCTGGAAACGTCTGTCGCGGCCTTGTTTTGCTGAGCCGCCGGCCGAATCCCCTTCCACGATGTAAATTTCGCACAAACTGCTGTCGCGTTCGCTGCAATCGGCAAGTTTGCCCGGCAAGGTTGTGCTTTCAAGCGCACCTTTTCGGCGGGTGAGTTCTCTTGCGTTTCGAGCGGCGTCACGGGCACGCTGAGCGGTGATGGACTTCATGATCAGTTCGCGCGCTTCATTCGGGTGCTCTTCCAAATAGTCCCCAAATGCCTCTTGCATGGCTTTATATACGATTGTGCGCATCTCGCTGTTGCCGAGTTTTGTTTTTGTTTGACCTTCAAATTGTGGCTCGCGCAGTTTGACAGAGATGACGGCGGTGATTCCTTCGCGGCAGTCCTCTCCGGAAAGTTTTTCGCTCTCTTTGATGATTTTGTTTTTCACGGCGTAGTCATTGATGACCTTTGTTAGTGCATTTTTGAAGCCTTCAAGATGAGTGCCACCCTCTTCGGTGTTGATGTTGTTGGCATAGGTGTTGATTATTTCGTTGTAGGAGTCGTTATATTGGAAACAAACTTCAATCTCGTTGACGACATCGCCTTTTTCGTTGTGATTGAATTTGTTGAAATAGACAGGATAGGAAAGAAGTGTCTGTTTGTTTTCGTTCAAAAAATTGACAAACTCAACAATTCCGCCTTTGAAGTCAAAGCGTTCACTGCGTTCTTGTCCTTCGCGGCGGTCGGCGAGGGTGATGACCAAGCCTTTGTTCAAGAAGGCGATTTCGCGGAAGCGGTTTTTCAGGTTGTCATATGAAAATTCCACCGTTTCAAAAATCTCATCGTCCGGCCAGAAGGTGACGGTTGTGCCCGTTTTGTCAGTGCTGCCAATCACTTTCAGCGGAGCGAGACTTCTTCCGCGCGCAAACTCGATGAAGTGGTGTTTTCCGCCTTGATATACGTCCACGGTCAGCTTGGTCGAAAGCGCGTTGACGCACGAAACGCCGACGCCGTGCAGTCCGCCAGAAATCTTGTAGCCTTCGCCGCCAAATTTTCCGCCGGCGTGCAATTTTGTCAAAACGACTTCAACGGCACTTTTGCCCTCTTTTGGAATGATGCCAGTTGGAATGCCGCGCCCATTGTCCGAAACGGAACAACTGCCGTCAGCGTTCAGCACCACGTCGATTTGGGTGCAATAGCCCGCCAGAGCCTCGTCAATGCTGTTGTCAACGACTTCTTGCACAAGGTGATGTAAGCCGTGGCTGTCGGTCGAGCCAATATACATTCCCGGGCGCTTGCGGACAGGCTCAAGCCCTTCCAGGACTTGAATTTCGCTGGCGTCATATTTTGTGCTTTTTGAAAGTTTTGCGCTTTCTTCGGCATCGTTTTCGGCAGAGAAAGAAACGCCGTCTTGCGCTTGATTTTCTGCGTTCAAAATCTCTTCAACATCTTGTTTGTTTTCGTCCATAAAGTCATCTTTTCCTTTATTTTATATAGATATACTATATTATAATATATTATATAGGTTTTTTCCAAGAGTTTTTTGAAAAAAACTTGAATTTTTTGGACAAAATCTCAAGACTCAAGGTCAGAAAAAGGGCGGAATGTTGACAAATGCTTTGGGGAGTGATATAATAAAAAGAGAAGGAGTTTTTCTGTGAGTAGATTGCCAAAATTTGCAAAAATTGTGAAAATGACAGAAAGCGAACAGCAAGCGCTTTCTTTGGCGCGAAATTTGGGGGACTTGCCGTTTGATATGCAGCGCGAGGGCGACCTTGAATTTGTGCAGAACAAAGAGATTGTTGCGTGGATTAACAAAAAGGCCAAAAGTGATGTCCAAGGTGACAAAAACAAGAACTATTATGCTTTTGACAAGCGTGATTTCACTGAGCTAAATCGTCTTTTAAATCAAATTGATTTGCGACAGAAAAGCATGGAGCAAAGAGGATATGATTTGTCCGGCCTGCGCAGTTTCAATCGCAACATTTGGCTTGATCTTTCAAGAGAAAGCAACGCCATTGAAGGCATTATGGACGATTTTTCGTTCGACCTTTTGGACTTTCGCACAAAAATTCGTGGAAAAATTGCTTTGGATCCCGAGACAAACGATTTTGACAAAGATGAATATTTTTTGCAATTGTTGAGACAGTATCAAGGTTTGGACAAGACGCAAAAATACAAAATATATGGCAACAAAAAGAATCACGAACTGAACATGGACACCATAAGGCACTTTATTGCGTTTAAATATGTTTATCAATGCGCAAAGCAAGACAGGAACAAAAAAATCTCAGCGTTTGACCTTTTTGCGACGATGCAAAATGCGGCAGCGCTTTTGTCAGGGCAAGAATTTGTCCCTTTGAGACAAGTGCCAATCTATATTCAACAAATTGTTGAAACAAAATTTGTGCCGGTCAAGCACGAGAGCGTGCAATCAAAATTGGACGAGCTTTTTAAGTTTGTTTGTGGGCCGGAGGGGGCAAAACTTCACCCACTTGAACTTGCGGCAATCTTCCACGCCGAATTTGTGCGAATTCACCCCTTCATGGATGGAAATGGAAGAACGGCAAGAATTATGTCCAACTACATACTCATCAAAAATGAAATTCCAACTGTTGCGCTCAGACACGAAAATGCTGACAAATATATGTTGGCTTGCAACAAGGCCATTCTCACGCATGAGGCTGACGATTTGATTGACATTTTCTATAACGCGGCAATCAACAGCGCTCAAAAAACTTTGGAGAGTTTTGACTATGTTCAACAAACACAGCACCCCAAAAAAGTGAACGAAAAACAGTGAATTTGTTTTTTTTGAAAAAAATAAGTAAAAAATAAACTGCGCTTTGTGGCGCAGTTTTTTCATTTGGTTGCGAGGGCAGGATTTGAACCTGCGACGCACACGCAATTTATACTTTGTATAACCTGTCGGTTAAATAAAAAAACTGATTTGCTCAAATCAGTCCCTTTTGGTTGCGAGGGCAGGATTTGAACCTGCGACCTCCGGGTTATGAGCCCAGCGAGCTTCCGAGCTGCTCTACCTCGCGATATGTCCCCATTTTACACCATTTATATGCCTCATGTCAATAGAAAATTCAAAAAAATTAAAAAAAAGAGAGGGAATGTCAAAAAACAATCGTTGCGAAAAGAAGAAGATATGCGGCGGTCAGGGCGAGGTGATTGAATTTGTTTGGAAGATAGGTCTCAAGCAAAAGATGAGCGGCATACGAAACACAGGCGACTGAGAACAAAATGTTGTCGAGGGCGAAGGAATAGAGTAGTGCCGGCAAGATTGCAGAAAGAAGGAAGCCGACGGCAAGGAAGTTCAAAAAGTCAGCGCAAAAGCCCCACGGGTCGCGCAAGATGCTGCGCTTTTTGATGAGAAAATGCAAAAAAGTCAATGCAAGGCCAAGAAAGAGCCCAGCCAAAAAGACATAAAATGTTTCTTTGCCAAAATAGAGCGCGCAGAAAGCCACGCAAAACGCCGAAACGGCATACGCCATGCCGCTCATCAGTTTTGTCCAATTTGGCGCAAAAATGGCGCGTTTTTTGCCGTTTTTTGAATTTGTTTCAAAATTTTCGAAATCATTTTCGGCCGAAAAATCAAAATCTTGTTTGTTTTCTGGCTCTTGAAGATATGAAAATTTTGAATCTTTGTTTTCAATTTTCAGTTCGAACAAAGTGAAGAAAAGCGGCAACACCGACAAGAAAAGCAAAATTGAAAGCCCGTTGAATGTGTTGCGATATGATGCGCAGCAAATGCCCACGCAAATCAGCGAGGCTAGGAAAAAGCATTTCAGCACCACAAAAAATGGACTCTGCTTTTTCACAAAACACAGCGCCACAGAAAGTGCCACGCACGCAACAAGCATTGAAATTACACTTGCAATCAACATATCTTAATTATAACCTTTTTTTGCGATTTTGTCCAACAAAAAAGCACATATTTTTCAATATGCGCTCAAATTTCATTTTCCCGACTTGAAGCCGTCTTTCAGGCTGATGGTGCTGTTGAAAATCAAATGGCCCGGCGTGCTGTCTTTGTCCACGCAATAATAGCCCTTTCGCATGAATTGGAATTTGTCCTCTGGCTTTGCGTCTTTCAAGAAGTTTTCGGCAAGGGCGGAGCTTTCCACAAGCGAATCTTCTTCCAACATTTCCTCAATCGGTGTGCCATCGGCAAGCGCTTTGGCAGGGGTTTTGAACTCCGCTTTGATGAGATTTTTAAATTCGCGCACGGTCACTTCAAAGCAGTTTTCTTTTGCGACAAAATAAATTGTGCCTTTGCATTTGATGCCCGACGTGTCGTTGCCGCTTTTGGTGTTTGGCAAATATTCGCACTCCAAGTGGTCAATTTCGCCATTTTTTCCAAAGACGACCTTGTTGCACTTGATGATGTATGCCCCTTTCAAGCGCACAATTCCGCCCTCCACAAGTCGATTATATTTTGGTGGCGGGTCAAGCGAAAAATCGTCCTGCTCGATGAAAATTTCGCGGCCAAAAAGGGCGGTGTGCTTGCCGGCGGACTCGTCATTTGGGTTGTTTTCAATCTCAATCTCTTCCGGCTTGCCCTCAAAATTGGTGATGACAACTTTCAGCGGCTTCAAGACCACCATTGCGCGCGTGGCGATGCGATTGAGGTCCTCGCGAACATAATATTCCAGAGCTGAATATGGCACAACAACTTCAATCGTGTTTCCCCAGCCGACCGATTTGACGAAATCTTTGATGGCTTTGGCGGTGTAACCTCGGCGACGCACGCCAACAAGGGTTGGAAAACGCGGGTCGTCCCAGCCGCTCACAAAGCCGCCTTCAACAAGCTTTTTCAAATATCTTTTGCCCGAAAGCACATTTTCAAGCACAACGCGAGAAAACTCTCTTTGCTTTGGCGCATATTTTTTGCCCCAGCCGTGTTCGACAAACCATTCATACACAATTCTGTGGTCTTGAAAACCCTTGTCGCACAAGCTGTAAGTCGTGCCTTCCAAACAGTCCTCCATCGGGTGAACAAAGTCATATTGCGGCCAGATGCACCACTTGTCGCCAACGCGATAGTGGTGTTGGCGGGCGATTTTATACATTACCGGGTCACGCATGTTGATGTTTGGGTGGGACATGTCAATTTTTGCGCGCAAGGTCTTGCTTCCGTCAGGAAATTTGCCGTCGCGCATCTCGCGGAAGAGGCGCAGGTTTTCTTCTGGCGTGCGATTGCGATATGGGCTTTCCTTGCCCGGCTCGGTCAGCGTTCCGCGCATGGCAGAAACTTCTTCGGCGGAGAGGTCGCAGACATACGCATCGCCATTTTGTATCATTTTTTCGGCAATTTTATAGATTTCGTCAAAATATTCCTCGCTGGCATACACAAACTTGCACGGCTTGAAGCCCAGCCACTCGAGGTCCGCCATATAACTTTCGGCAAATTCGCCGTCCTCTTTGGTCGGGTTGGAGTCGTCCATTCGCAAAACCGTCCTTCCGCCAAATTTTTGCGCCGTCTCAAAATTTATCGTCCACGCTTTTGCATGACCAATATACCAATAGCCGCTCGGCTCCGGCGGACAGCGCGTGACGACTTCTTTTGAGCGGCCGGATTTGAGGTCAGCAAGAATTTCTTCTTCCAATTCATTTTCTGGCACAATTTTGTCCAAATCAATTCCATTTGCAAGTTTCATTTTTTTTCTCCAAATTTGTTTTTACTTAAAATTTTTAAGTGAATTTTTCAAAAAGCAAATTTATTTTAAACAAAAATTATTATCATTTTAATTTTTTTCACGCGAAATGTCAAACAAGTCCGCATTTTTGCATCATTTTTTCAGCTTCTCGCGGAGTTTGGTCTTGATGCGGGTGAGGGTGTTGTCAATGGCTTTTTGGGTGAGCGAAAGATTTTGGGAAATTTCACGATAGGAAAAGCCTTGAAGATAAAGCCGCAGCACTTTCATTTCTTGCGGGGAAAGGGAGCTTTTTATGAGGGCTTTCACTGTTTCAAAATTTTCTTTGTCAATCACGCTTTCGGCAGGGGTGACGTCAAAAACAAGTTCAACGGGCAAAAGGTCCAACGCCTCGGCGGCGGAAGAATCAAAACTTTGAAAAGATACGGCGGTGGAGAGAGGCTTGTTTTTGTTGGTGTTTGCCAGGCGAATGGCGTTTTGAATTTGATGTTTGATGCAAATCACGGCAAAAGTCTTGAAAGACGCGTCTTTGTTTGGCGAGAAGTTTTTGATGGCTTTATAAAGGCCAATCATGCCCTCTTGAATCAAATCTTCCAAATCGCCGCCGACGAGAAAATAGCCGCGCGCGATTTTGACCACCAAATCTTTGTAGCGGTCAAAAAGTTCAGCTTCGGCGTTTTCATTTCCGTTTTTGATTTGTTTCACCAATTCTTCATCAGTCGTCATTTGTGTTTCCTTTTTTTTGCAAAAACAGCGATTTTTGCGTGGTTTTTGAGTCTTGCTTGTTTTCTTTTGCAAGTTCTCGATATCGGGGCCCCCGGAAGTGCTTGCCACTTTTGGGGTGCAAATTATGGAGGGAGATTGGGACGGGGAACCGAAGTTTTAGCGGTTAGCACCAAACAGGTTACAGGAAACGCCTGAGATTCTTCGACACACTCGCTTCGCTCGTGGCTCAGAATGACAAGTTGGTGCGTGTCCGCGTCAAAAACTTTGGTGCCTCCCCAGCTCGTTGTCTCAAAATTTCATAAATCACAATGCCGGCGCTGACGCTGGCGTTCAGGCTGTTTACGCTGCCAAGTTGCGGCAAGGTCACAACGCCGTCGCAATAGGTGCGCAATGACTGTTTGATGCCGTTTCCTTCGCTTCCAATCACAATTCCAATCGGGCCGGTGAGATTTTGTCCAAAAAGGTCGGCTCCGCCAAGTTCGCAGGCGTAGATCCACAGCCCACGCTCTTTCAGTTCGTCAATCGCGGTCTTCAAGTTTGCAACGCGCGCAATTTTCATGTGCGAAATCGCTCCGGCGGAGGTGCGCACAACAGTTTCATTCACCTGGCAAGCGCGCATTTTTGGCAAGACGATTCCGTCAACTCCGGCGCACTCACAAGTTCGAATGATTGCGCCAAGATTGTGCGGATCCTCAATTCCGTCAAGAAGGACAACAAATGGGTCGTGTTTTGCAAACTTGCCGTCTTTTTCGCCGTTTTTTGAGTTTGCATATTCAAAAATCTCGTCAATGGAAGAATATTCAAATTCCACAGTTTCGGCAATGTAGCCCTGATGATGCCCCGTCAAACTTTTTTCGTCCAACACTTTTTTGGGCAAAAATTCAATTTTCAGTTTGTTCTTCTTTGCCAAATTGATGACATCGTCACGGCGCGTGGCGAAGTTTTTGTCAATCAAAATTTTGTTGATTGTCACATCGTTTTTGATGGCTTCAATGACCTGATTTTTCCCTTCAATTTGCATCTTTTTTCCTTTTATTTTGTTTCGATTTTCATCGAGACTTTCAAAATTTCTTCCAACCGTTTTTGATTGCCGCTCAAATACAAAAACCCGACAAGCGCTTCAAAAGAAGTGGCCTTTTTGTAAGTCTCTTCGTCAAAATTTTTCGCGCCGTGCTTGTTGTGGGTGTTGCGCGTTTTTCTTATGACCTCTTTTTCTTTGTCGCTCAAAAAATTTGTGTTTTCCAGCGTTTCCAGTGCTTTGGCTTGGGCGCTTGCATTGCAAAAATTCTTGGCGCGCGTGTGATAGGTGTTCAGTTTTTCTTTCTCGCCTTTCAAAACTTCGCGGCGCACAAACGCCGTGTGAATTGCGTCACCCAAAAACGCCAACGCGAGCGGGGATAGTTCTTCAAAATTTTCCATGTTTTTTTCAGAATTTCCTTATTTTTATTTAAATTTTTGTGTTTTTTTACGCATTTTTGTTTCTTCAATTGTTGAATCTAAAAAGCACAACGTCGCCGTCTTGAACGACATAGTCCTTGCCTTCCATGCGCACCTTTCCGCGTTCTTTGGCCTTCAAGAAACTGCCGGCGTCGACCAAATCGGCATAAGACACCACTTCCGCCTTGATGAAGCCTTTTTCAAAATCGGTGTGGATTTTCCCGGCGGCTTGAGGG
>CANQWP010000024.1 GCA_947627585.1 uncultured Clostridia bacterium | reverse complement strand
CCCGCCAAAACACACAAAAACATTGGAAAGGCCAGCCATTTGTTCAGGAAAATTTTGTCAAGTTTGCTTTGCCCATACACAGCGCTTGTGCGTTTGGCGCATTTTTCCAGAATCTCATCAATGAAACCATAGCGAATTTTGCTTATCGCGTGATAGGCAATGTCGCTTTCAGAAATTGTGTTTGAATTTTCAGTTTCTGCCGGGATTTCAGTTTCTTTTGAAGGGGAAATTTCAGCATTTTTGTCTTCGTCTTTTTTTGAATTTTTGTCAAAAAGGCCGCTTTTTTCGTCATTTTTTGAATTTTTTTGACAAATTTCGTCAATTTTTTTGATGTTTTGTTTAAACTCGATTTTTTGTTGATAAGGCAACACGCTCGTGTGTTTTTCATTTTTCAAACACTTTTTAAGTTCGTCAAGCCCGACTTTTTTCTGCGCGTTGATTTTCACGACGTCAATTCCCAGCATTGCCGAAAGTTTTGCGCTGTCAATTTTGAAAATAGGCGTTTTGTCAATTTCGTTTAGGGCCAAAACAACGTCAAAGCCGCCCTCCAAAAGACAGAGTGTCAAAAAAAGATTGCGCCGAATGTTGTTTTGATCGCAAATGTTTATGATTTTTTTGTCCACATTTTCTTTGATTGTCCTTGCTGCAACGCCCTCTTCAAAAGAAAGTGGCGTCAAAGAATATAGGCCAGGCGTGTCCACCAATCGAAACTGCTCGTCGCCCACAAAAAAGGTCTTTTCTTTCGTGTCAACCGTGACACCGTGCCAATTGCCCACATGTTCATTCGACCGCGTGAGGCTGTTGAAAAGTGTTGTCTTTCCCGCATTTGGATTTCCGACCAACAAAACATCTTTCATGCGCTCACCTGCACGCAAGACAAAAGATTTGTGCGGACAGAGAGCAAATATCCGCGAATTTCAATCAAAAGCACCTTTTTTTGAAGCGAAGATGAAACAATTTTCACGCGCTCGCCGATCGTGAATCCAAGTTCAAAAAAACGCCTTAAAACGGCGCTGTCGCACCCGCTAAAGCCCAAAATTTGATATGTTTTTCCGCGCTTTCCCTTGTCCAAAGTCATCATATATTCATTTTTATGGCTCGTCCGCGCCAAATATGAAAAGCCGGTGCAAATTTCCTTTCCCCAAGTTTGAATTGTTGCTGCGAGCAAAAAAAGAACAAAAAATTCAATCAATTGTGTAAAAATGTTTGTCAAAATACAAAATGTTGTGTTATAATTCGACTGAAAACAAACAAAGGGGAAGAAAAGATGAAATGCATTTATTGTGGACATGAAGAAAGCAAGGTTTTGGACAGCCGAAGCACCGACGAGACGAACTCCATTCGCCGCCGCCGCGAGTGCCTGAACTGCGGAAGACGTTTCACGACCTATGAAACTGTGGAGACCGTGCCAATTTTGGTCATCAAAAAAGACGGAAGCCGCCAACCTTTTAATATCGAAAAAATTCGCGCCGGAATGATCAAAGCGTGCGAAAAGCGCCCTGTTTCGATCGCCCAAATTGACGAAATGGCTGCTGACATTGAGAAACAAATTCAAAATTCGCTTCGCCAAGAAGTTTCTTCACAAGAAATTGGCGAAATGATCATGGCAAAACTCAAGGCCGTTGACGAAATTGCATATGTTCGCTTTGCGTCAGTTTATCGCCAATTCAAAGATGTCACCAATTTCATCAAACTCATCACCGAAATGTAAATTTCAAGAAATTGATTTTTGAAAATAAAAAAATAAAGAAGAAATCAAAACCTTCTTTTTTTTCTTAAAAATGACAAAAAATGCGCTTTTTTGGCCTTTTTTAATTTTTTTACACATTTTTTCCGTTTTGCTGTCCGCGTTTCTGGCGATTTCTTGATTTTTTTTATTTTTTCACTCACAAAAACCATTTTTTATGTTTTTTTGAATTATTTTTGCATTTTTTGTGCTTTTTTTGCATGTTTTTTTGTGTTTTCCTATTTTTTCTTTTTGCCACCAGAAATGTATGCTGTTGTCTGCGGCCCTTGGCCATTGTTTGTGAAAAGTTCCACCAAAACGGCGTCTTCGCCCACTTTGACAATTTGGCAAACGGGAATGAAAAGTTCAGGGGCATTCTTAAAGAAATTCCACGAACTTTTTTCACCCGGCACAACAAGGCCCTGCAAATAGCCATTTTCCAAATTGAAAACGACGTCCACAATGTGTCCCAGCCTGCGCCCGTCCACGACATTGACGACTTCTTTGCATCGAAGTTCCAAAAATGAAGTATCCATATCGCAATATATGTCGCAATTTGTCAAAAAATGCAAAACAAAGAAAATCAATCGACAAGCCCAAGCAAATAGTCCGCCGAAACATGAAAATATTGGCAAAAAACGATAATGATCTCATCGGTTGGTCGATTTCTGCCGATTTCATATCCTGAAATGGCTGTTTGACTGACATGCGTCGCCTGTGCCAATTGCATTTGTGTCAAACCTTTTTCCACTCTCATTTCTTTCAATCTTTGTGAAAATTTGCTCATAACAGATCCTCTTATGGAAATTTTAGCAACATTTTGCTAAAACGCTTGACTTTAGCAATATATCGTTAGTAATATATTGTTAAGGAGGCTTTTTATGACAAAAAGAAAAAAAAAGGTTTTAATCAGAAATCAAGGAAAACGGCTCTTGGAATATATGAAAGAGCATAATTTGACAAAAAAGAAGTTTGCAGAACTCTCGGGTTTGACAATTTGCAAACTTAATGGTTTTTTGAATAATAAAAACGTGCTTGTGGGCACACTTTTGAAACTCGCCCGTACAACAAAAATCAGCATTGACGAATTGTTTGATTATAAAATTGTTGAAGAAAATGAAAATGATTAAAATCATTAAACCCCACCCAAAATTTTGTAGTGAAAGGGCTTTGCCCGCTCGCAAAATTTTGGTGGTGCTCCTCTCGCAGCAAAATGTCCAGCGGAATTTTGCAAGAGGCTAAAAGGGGCCCGTGGGGAAAACGAATTTTAGCGGTTAGCGTGAGCGTGTCCGCGTTAAGAAATTCTAGTTGTCCCCACGATTATTCGATAAAGTTCTTTATCATTTTCAGCGCATTTTTTTCAAGGCGCGAAACTTGCGCTTGACTGATGCCGACCTCTTCGCTGACTTCCATTTGCGTTTTGCCGACATAATATCGCATCAGCAAAATTTCTTTTTCGCGGTCGGAGAGGTTTTTGATGGCCTCCTTCAGCGAAAGTTTCTCCGCAAGATCCTCGTCACAATTCTTTTCGTCAGCAATTTGGTCCATGATGCGAATCGTCTCGTTGCCGTCATTATAAATAGGGTCCGAAAGCGAAACTGTTTCGGAAATCGCGTCCAGTGCAAACGTGACGTCTTTCAGTGGAAGATTGACAATTTCAGCAATTTGTTCCAAACTCGGCTCAGCGTTGTTCTCTTTGATATATTGCTCTTTGGCTTGAAGCGAGCGATAGGCCGTGTCACGAATTGAACGGCTGACGCGCACAGAATTGTTGTCGCGCAAAAATCGGCGAATTTCGCCAATGATCATCGGCACGGCGTAGGTCGAAAAGCGCACGCCAAGCGTTTCGTCAAAGTTGTCGATGGCTTTCAAAAGGCCGACGCACCCCACTTGAAACATGTCGTCTGCCTTGTCGCTATGGCCGGAAAAGCGTTGCACGACCGAAAGGACCAACCGGAGATTTGCCACCACAAACTTGTCGCGCGCAAATTCGTCGCCCGCTTTGACCTCTTTGAGAAGCTCCATAACTTCCGCATTTTTGAGTTTTGGCAAGTGCGCAGTGTTAATTCCAGAAATGACAACGCGATTGGACATATTTCAACTCCTTTGCGCAAAAAATTTGCTTGAAATATGTTGCCCGTTGCAATCAAAAACTATGCAAAACGCACTTTTTTCGCGAAAAAAAGTCAAAAACCGCTTTCTTTTTCAAGTTTTTCAGTTGTTTTAAGAAGCCCCCTCTTGTGTCATTCTGACCGAAGGGAAGAATCTCAGCTGTGTTTGCAGCCTCATCTTGTCATTCTGACCGAAGGGAAGAATCTCCGCTGGTCAGGGAGTAGAGAAGCAAAACAAAACTTGATTCTCCTAAACTCACTCCTTGGCATATTGAGATTCTTCATTTCGCTTGCGCTTCATTCAGAATGACAGCAATTTAGGCACTCTGCGCAACTTCTTTTCCAACAGTAGACTAAAAACCGCTTTCTTTTTCAAGTTTTTTTCGAAGTTTTGCCAAAATTTTCTTTTCGATACGCGAAATGTAACTTTGGCTTATGCCCATCATGTCCGCCACCTCTTTTTGTGTCTTTTCTTCGTTTCCGGCAAGCCCAAAACGCAAAAACATGATCATCTGCTCGCGCTCGTCAAGGCGAGAAATCACTTCCATGAGCATTTGTTTCTCCGCCGTTGTTTCGATGTTTTTCGACACGCTCTCTTCGTCGATTGGAATGATGTCCGCCAAAAGCAGTTCGTTCCCCTCGCCGTCGGAAGAAAGAGGCTCGTCCAGCAAAATTTCGTTTTCGATGCAGCGGCTGGCATAGGTGGCAAGCTTGATGTTTTTGTCCATGCTGTATGTCTTGACCGCCTTGATCAGCCCAATCGCACCGATGGAAATCAAGTCCTCAAGTTCGATGCCTGAACTTTCAAATTTTTTGGCGATATAGACCACAAGCCGAAGATTGTGCTCAATGAGCTTGTCGCGCGCCTCGTTGTTGCCGCTTTGAACCTGCTCCAAAAGCCACATTTCTTCTTCGGCCGGAAGAGGCTGCGGAAGTGCCTTGTTGCCGCAAATATAGGCCATGATTTGCTCGACGCGTCGTCTGTGCTCCCCGCCAAAAAGTTTCCAAAAAAACAATTTGATCTTCAAAAGAATTTTCATGTCAAAACTCCTTTTTCTTGATTTAAGCGCTTGCAAGATTATTATGCAAAATGATGTCGCTGCCAAAAGCGTCATCAAATTTTTTGAGGCACAAGCCCAGCGTCACTTTCTCATATGGCCGGCCTTCCAGCACCAGCTTGTCCACTTGAAAGACCAAAATTTTGCCGTCACTTCCAAGCGTTCCCATGCTGATATAGTGCGCGCACCGGAGAGTCTTCAATTTTTCGCTCCGCCGAATGATGTCCTCCAAATCAATCTCCTTGAAAAGCGCTGAAAAAACGCGGAAGTTGATAAGGCTGACCGGACTGTTCGTCACGGGGTCAAAGAGCAAATTTCCGCTGTCCAAAAAGGCGCGCCACTTGCCGCAACGGCCCTTTTCTTGAATTTCAACATCAAAGCAAAAGTTGTCCACTGCTTTTTTGCGCGCATGAAGCCTTGCAATCCCGTTTACCACCGCAAAAACGCCCACAACGACGCACAAAATCAACACAAAAGGCCTCTGCCCAAAAAGTCCCTCAAAGAAATAGCACGCTCCGCCATACAAAAATGTCGCGCAAAAATTTGTGCCAAAAATTTGAAGAAACTTTTTGAGTTTTTTAAACTTGAACGAAATGCAAACGCACAAAATCGCCTGCCCAAGTTCAACAAAAAGCCAGCCGACCGAAGAAAGATAGAGCGCCGGCATCACGACCGTCAAGCAAGCACCCAAAAAGGCAGAAAGAAAAAACAGTCGTCCCTTTTCGCGCAAAATTAGGCTCACCGTCTTCAAAATGATGAGGTTAATGAGAAAATTTTCCAGCAAAACATATTCCACAACGATTTGCATACAACCATTTTATGAAACTTTAAACGCCGTTCCCTATGAAAAAAATGAAAAAAAGAGCAAAAATTGCTCTCTTTTTGTCAGTTTAAAGGTTTAAATAAAAAAAGGCAATTGCTTGCCTTATTTTTTGTTTTTGTTGCGGATTTTTTCAATCCAAGGTGGAACGGTGTTGATGCTTGCGTTCACGTCTACGCGCGAAGTGTTGTTGTTTTGTTCAACACGCACATTGTTTTGTGGCTGATTTGCTTGCGCGTTATATCCAAATGGGTTGAAGCCGCGGAACTTGTCCTCTTCTGGAGCTTGAGGCTCTTCTTTTGGCTGCTCTTCTTCGACTTGTTGTTCTTCCGCCTCTTTTTGCGCTTGTTCAGCAGCAATCTCTTCTGGGCTCTTGAAGCCTGTTGCGATGATTGTGATTTCAACTTCGTCTCTCATTTCTGGGTCGATGCTGCTGCCGAAAATCAAGTTGCAAGATGGGTCAATGACTTCTTTCACCATGTTGGCCGCTTCCGAAACTTCACGCAAGGTGATGTCACTTCCGCCCTTGATGTTCAAAACGACGCCGGTCGCACCTTCGATTGTTGTCTCAATAAGTGGAGATGCAACTGCTTGACGAACTGCTTCCAAAGTTTTGTTTTCGCCCTTGCCGTGTCCAACGCCCATGTGTGCAAGTCCACGATTTTTCATGACTGTGCCAATGTCGGCAAAATCCAAATTGATCATGCCCGGGAAAACGATAAGGTCAGCAATGCCTTGAATGCCTTGGCGAAGAACGTCATCTGCATATCTGAACGCTTCAACAAGTGTTGTTTTTTCCGGCAAAATGGTCAGAAGTCTCTCGTTTGGAATGACAACAATTGTGTCAACATATTTTTTCAGTTCGTTGATGCCTTTTTCGGCATTTTCCATTCTTTTACGGTTTTCGAATTGGAAAGGTTTTGTCACAATGCCGACTGTCAAAATGCCAAGTTCTTTGGCAATTTGAGCAATGACAGGTGCTGCGCCAGTGCCTGTTCCGCCGCCCATGCCGGCCGTGATAAACACAAGGTCACTGCCTTTCAAGATCTCTGTGATGCTGGCTTTGCTCTCTTCCGCCGCTTTGCGACCGATTTCTGGAACAGCGCCTGCGCCCATTCCTTTTGTCAATCTTTCGCCAATTTGCAAACGTTTTTCTGCCTTTGAAATGAGAAGCGCTTGTTTGTCGGTGTTGATTGCAACAAATTCCGCTGACTGAACGTTTGCGTCAATCATGCGGTTGACAGCATTGTTTCCGCCTCCGCCGACGCCCAAAACTTTGATTTTGACAATGTTTGTGTTGTTATTGTTTTCCATATTCGCTCCTTTTGTTTTGAAAACCTAATTTAAACAATTTTAACGCAAATTTTTATTTTTTGCAAGAAATTTTACCGTTTTTTACACGTTTTTGCGTGTTTTTTGCCCTTTTTTCAAGAATTTTTCAGTTTTCTTGAAGTGCCGCATTCAAAAGCCCAAGAATTGATGCAAGTTCTGGCTTGTCCATGGCCGGGATTGGCGGAACGCCATATGAGATGTTGCGTGCGATGCACTTTGCGAAATAGTCCTTTCCGCCGCGAATCTTGCTGACACCTGCGCCACAGAGATAGATTGGATAATATGGCACATATTCTTTTGCGAACAAGCGAATGCACTCGTTGACCGTTTTTGCAATGATGTTAAGCCGATACATCACCGCCTCGTTGGCATATGAAAGCGGAATTTTTGCCACGCGACCGCCCAAGGTGACAAGCTCATAGAAGTCATCTTGACCTCCGCGGAGCGAAAGCACAATTTGTTTTTTGAGATTGCTTGCATCGTTATATGAAATTCCGCACGCTTGAGAGATGTCGCTTGTGATGTGGCTTCCGCCCATTGAGAACGAAGTGAGATTTGTCAACCCGTCGCCTTTCACAAAAGCCACGCTTGTTGTGCGCGCGCCGACGTCAATGACAATGCATGTGCGCTCGCGTTCTTCTTTTTCCAAAATCATCATGGCCTCGCAAAGCGGCTCGCAGAGATATTCCACTTGCACAACGCCCATGCGCGCAAAAATTTTGTTAAGCATGGAGATGAACGAGCTTTGTGCCAGAACAACCGAGAGTTCTGCCACAATTTTTCCGGCCTTTATGCCAATTGGCGAATTTGTTTTTCGGCTGTCGTCAAGTTCATAGAAAATCGGCTCGACACAAAGAAGTTCCATTCCGTCTTCTTCAACGTCTTTTGCGGCCTGTTGCATCAAAAGGTCAATGTCGGCCTTTCTAACGGCGCGCTTCAAGCGGAAAGTGGACTGTTCTTTTGCCGAAGCCACTTTTGAAAACTCTGCCGGCACACCGACAAAGATTTTTTCAATCTTCTTCTTATAGACCGACTGAATTTCCCCAAAAAGACTTTTCAGCGCGTCTTCCAAAAGCGACGGCTCAACAAAGTCGCCCTCCAAAAAGCCCGCATATTCTTCTTCTGCGCGTGCTTTGATGTTGAAAATGCCGTTGATGCCTCGACTTGCCACCACACAGGCAAGTTTCGACGAGCCAATTTCAACAACCACAACATTATTATCCGCCATATTCTTCCTTCTTTGACTTCATCTTACAACAAAGTTCGACAAAAAGTCAAACAAATTTCATAAATATTTGAAAAAATTTATATTTATGCAAAATTTTGCATATTCAACAAAAACAAACATGCCAAGAAAAATTCTGAAACGATCAAGAAAAAAAGACCCGAACAGGTCTTTTTCAAACTCTTTCAAAATTGTGATGATCATGATTGTAATATGCAGTTGGCACGCCATCGGCGCTTGGAATGTTGATCCCAAATTTGTCCAAGTGTTCAAGTGAAGAATCTTGCATGTTTTGTTTCTGTTCTCTTTTTTGGGCAATTTCAACAAGTTCTTCTTTGACGCGAATTTTTAGGACTTTCAAAATTTGCTTTCTATTCAAAACTTCTTCTTCCAGCGCTCTTTTCTCGTCAGCGGTCATTTCATAGTCATATTTTTCGCAGGCCTTTTCAAGTTCACTTTCCGCAATGTCCATGACCGTTTGGTCGCCTTTGTTTCTTATGCACAAATCGACATCTCTTTTTTTTGCCAAATTGGCGAAAGTGAAAAGGTCGCCCGCCGCGCATGCGTTCATAATGCGTGAATTTCCAAATTCGTCAACTGCGTTGATTTTTTCTTCTGCTTCCATCTTGTGTCTCCTAAAAACTAATATAATATATTATATCATAAAATTTCGACAAAAGTCAAAACAATGTCACTTTCTTTTTCGTGATCGCTCAAAAAAGGTGACTTTTTTCTTGCCTAACGCGTTTCTTCTGTCAAATTTCTTGACAAAAAGGCTGAAAAAGTGCAAAAATATATGAAGTTTATAAAAGAAAAAGGACAAAATCATGATTGACATAAATCTCATCAGAACAAACAAAGAACTTGTGAAAGAAAACATCCGCAAAAAGTTTCAAGATGCCAAACTTCCTCTCGTGGACGAAGTGGAAGAAGCCGAAAAAATCAAAGAGCAAGTCCGCAAAAACAATGACTGCATCGCCGAAATTGAAAAGGAAGAAGAGGTTTTGGCGGAAAAAATCAGAAAGATCATGCTGACCATTCCAAACATCATCGACGCAAGTGTGCCTATAGGCAAGGACGACAGCGAAAACGTGGAAATCGAACGTTTTGGCGAGCCAAAAGTTCCATCTTTTGAAGTTCCGCATCATGCCGACATTTTGGAGAGCATAAACGGCCTTGACAAAGACGCCACCGGCCGCACTTCCGGAAATGGCTTCTATTATCTCATGGGT
>CANQWP010000023.1 GCA_947627585.1 uncultured Clostridia bacterium | reverse complement strand
GCGCCGAGTGGCAAAAGCACCAAAAAAAGCATATAACTTGTGGACGCCTCAATACCCTGAAAAGAAGAAATGAAGCGTGAGAATGTCAAAAAAAGCCCTCCAAGCCCCAGCCCGATTGCAAGGCCCGAAAAAATCGCGCGCGAAAGAAAAACTCCAATCTTTTTGTCCTCGCCTTTTGCCCTTGCGGAAGAAATGAGCTTTGAAAGCGCATTCGTCACACCGCCACACGTCACCACAAGCGCAAAAGAAAAAAGTGACATGACAAGTTGAAACACGCCAATGCCCTCGATGCCCAGCATGTTTGTGAGCGGCAAGCGAAAAAGTGCGCCAAGTGCTTTGCACACAACGCCGCTGAGGAGCAAAATGAAGGCACTCATGCCAAGTTTAGAGCCGCTTTTTGCCATTTTTCACCCTTTTGAAAGAAGATTTTTTCAAAAAAAGTGAAAAAATATTCAAAAATTTTTAAAAAGGGTATTTACAAATCAAAAAAATTGTGTTATACTGATGGCGAATCGAAAAAGGAGAAAGAAAGATGTATATCAAAGACGAAACAAATCACACAATTAAAGTAGGTGACGAGTCCGAAAAAAACATATTTGATCCAGATACATTCAGCGATTATAAAAAAACCTTGGCCTTTCTTCTTGACAATAAAAGGGTTATGGTTAAACGCCCAAATGGAAAACATGAAGTCGTTTCGTTTGACAAAATTGTTCCTGACACAAGACGACCTGGCCATCAAAAAATTATTGCTGAAACAGGGGAAATAATTGATGACGATTTCGTTGAATTTCATTCACCACTATATCATGTAAAAAACATCTTGTCAAGAATGCCAGAAAGATTTCAAGACGCTTTTAGAGG
This sequence comes from uncultured Clostridia bacterium, assembly GCA_947627585.1. Lineage (GTDB taxonomy): Bacteria > Bacillota > Clostridia > Christensenellales > UBA1242 > Caccovivens. Next base: position 8,702 of record CANQWP010000023.1, on the reverse strand, counting down.
AAGAATCAGCGAAGTTGTGGACCAATGGAACAACCACTATAACGAATTGAAATCTCAACATTTTCCTGTCTGCATGCCTGACCCTGACTACTTTATGGAAATTTATGCGCAAAGTTTGAAAGGAAATTCGTTTGATCAAGCAATGATGTCTTATGCACATTCATTTTTGGGTGCAATGGAAGCCTCAGTAAAAACAAATCAACAAACTTGGGCAAAATATAAAGGCCTTAGCAAATAAAATTGTAAAAAAATCGCAAACTCTTGCGATTTTTTTAAATATGCAGTTCAAGAATTTGATCTTTTCCTTTCTCCGCGGTCTTCCCCGCCAAATTTTGAGTGAGCTCTTTGTCGGCAGAAAGTCCTTTATCTCTCAATGCTAAGTCTTCGTCATTTTTGCCCACTTTAATATCCAAACCTTCTTTAACTTTTTTAATTGTAGGAGGGTTCAGCTCTTCTGCTACACCTACACCCAAGTCGTGCTTGAGTTGCTTGTCTTCCGTCGTGGCTCCCCCCACAAGCTTGCTCCAAGGCCCAACTCCCTCCGTGCCTTTTTCCACCGGAGGTGTTTGAGGCGGTGGCGTTTCACGTTCAATCGGTTGTGGCGGTTGTTGTTGCGGCTGTGGCGTTTGAACTCTTGGTTGTGGAGCTGGTGGAGTTCGACTTGCTGCAAACAAGCTGCTCCCAAAATTCATGCCAAGATGCGGAATCTTTGATTGGTCATATTTGAATCCAGCTTGTTTTGCCGGGCTGCCTGACCTTTTCTTGACGGTTGGCTTGGTGGCTTTTTTCTCGCTCTTTTTTTCTTCTTTGGCTTTGCGAGGCTCAACAACAGGAGAAGAATAGGTCTTGTCTCGAACGTTTTTGAGTGGCGTGCTGTAGCCAAGCAAAATTTTTGCGCCCTCTTCGTCTTTGGCGATCACGGCAAGCGCGCCATGTTTTGCAATAAACATGTCCAAAAGCCTTTTTTGAAAAGCGAAGTTTTGGGCAAATTTTGGATCTTTTGCCAAATATTTTTCCATTGCAAGTTTGAAATCAAAGCGAATTTTCTCGCCAAGCTCTCCCATTTTATCCAAAAATGCCAACATTCTCACAACAAAAAGTTGCGACAAAATCATTTCAAGTTCGCCAAAGAACAAGTTTTCTTCTTCTTGCATGTGAAGATAGTTTTTCAAAAGGCTGTCTTTCACCAAAACGTCGTCGTCATAAAAGACGTGCCACTTTTCAAACACGATTTTTCGAAACTCAAAGGTATGCTCTTGTTCAAACTCGTCCAAAAGCGTTTCGTGCTTGATGTCATCGTCAATGTCGTGCTCAATTTCAATAAAATAAAGTTTTGCATTGCAAACATCTGGGTCAATTGTGAAAACAATTTTGAAATTCAGCACAAAGCGTCCCAAAATTGTTGAGACTCGCGCAATGTTTTCTTCAATCTCCCCAAACTTTTTTGGAATCTTCAAAAGTTCAGCCTTAAGCTCGTCCGGAATGTCATATTCCCCCTTTGAATAGTTCCCCAAAAGATTGTCGCGTTGCTTGCGTTGATAGTTCAAAACCCCAACATATTCGCGCTCAATTTGTTCCGGCGTTGGCTTTGTCGCCACGCCTGTTTTTTTTGCGCCGCCCTCAACTTGTTCGGATTTTATTTTCCCATCTTTTTCGTTTTCAGCAAAAAATTGCTGCTCGGCTTTTTTATCCTTCTTTTTTCTTCCCATGAAAACATTATACAACACATTTTTTCTTTTTGCAAGAGTTTAAAAAATTTTTATTCTAATTTTGGCGCACAAAAGTCTTCTTTGCAAAAAATTTAGATCACATTCCATCACAAAAATTTTTGAAAAATAATATAAAAGAACATGGCTTGCACTGATGAAGAAATGGTCCTTCTTGCCACATCAATCGCAATGGAACTTGCAAAAGGCTTGGACATGAAAGAACTTGAGGAGCTTCGAAATCTTGTCAATCAAATTTCGTGTTCAATTTCCACGCTCATAAATTGCCGGTTTCGACATTTCGACAAAAAGTGATTTGCCAAGACCTTCAAAAAGTTCAAAATGCAAAATTCGCCTTTATGGGCGAATTTTTTTAGCAGTTTTTTTTAAAGAGTGTTGACAATAAAAAAACAAAGTGATAAAATATGCCGTGAAACGAGGTAAAAAAATGGAAGAAGAAATGCAACACATGAAAATTTATCCTTTTTCTTGTGAAGGGCTGATTGACGCCGAAACAAGGAAAAAACAAGTCCAAATCAAAGGGCTGCTTAAAGTGGACGTGCCAGAAGATTTGGCCGCTCTGCCAACTTCTGTTCTTGGCAAAAAGTGGAGTGAAGTTTATGCCGAAAGCCTTGACAAACTTTGGCAATATTTCTCCGCTACATCAGAACAAGTAAATTTCATTGACAAACAAAAAATCATTGAAACTTTGAACAGGTTTTCCTTCGGAGCTTTTGGCCGCGTCGAAGATGTTGAAATCTCGTTTTACAGTCAAATTGACGCCTCAAAACTTGAAAGAAGCAAACAAAATCAAGTTGACGTGAATGCTAAAGATTTTGACGTATATTTTGACAAACGAACTGCGGCTCTCAAACACGGACAAGGTTTTTATCTTGAAGAAAACAAACAAAATGCAAAATGATTAATTGACTTGTTTAAAAAAAATAATAAAAACGGCTTTCGCCGTTTTTTTTCACAAACTTTCCACATTCACCGAAAATCTCGCCGAGACGCTTGGATAGATTCTCGCCGTGACGGAATATGTTCCGGTGGCCTTGATTGGCTCTTTGAGTTCAATCTTTTTCTTGTCCAACTTTATGCCAATTTTTTCAAGCGCGTCCGCGACCTCTTTGCTTGTCACCGAGCCAAAAGTCTTGCCATTTTCGCCGCACTTGATTTTCAGCGCAACAGTTTTGCCTTCAATTTCTTTTGCAAGCGCCTTTGCCGCCAAAAGTTCTTGTTCTTTGTGGAACGCCTGCGCATCTTTTTGGAATTTGTTTTCGTTCAGCGCGCTTGCGTCCGCCACCTTCGCCGAGCCGTTTTTCAGCAAAAAGTTTTTCGCAAAGCCGTCAGCGACCTCTTTCACCTCGCCTTTTTTGCCCGTACCTTTCACATCTTTCAACAAAACTACTTTCATTTTTTCTCCTTTTTTCAAACAAATTTTACAACAAACGCGTTTGTTTTGTCAAGAAAAGGGCAAAAATAACGAAAAATGGAGTGAAAAATGGATATAAGGTGCAGAAAAACAAGTTGCAAATATAACGACAAATACACTTGCAAAGCCAAAGCGATTTTGGTGAAAAAAAGCGGCGAATGCAACACATATGAGCATGGCGACAAGCCGCCCGTGGACAAAACAAAATGGATCTTCACTGACACTCCGCCAGAATATGCCCCTCAACGCGACAGCGCGACGATTGACATCGGCTGCAACGCGCACTGTCTTTTCAATCAAAATGGAAAATGCGTAGCAAACGGCATTACACTCAACGACTTGAAAGAAAAACCTTTTTGCGTCACTTTTTTGAAAAAATGAAGCGCTTTTTCGCATATTTTTTGCTATCAAAAAAAATGTCACAAAAAAAACAATAAAAAAACCGCCATTTTTGACGGCCTTTTTGATTTTTAAACATTTTTCAACTTTTCAAACAATTCCAAAAACTCGTAAAGTGAAAATGTTTCAGCGCGGCGTTTCAAGGTCTCTTCTCCAAGCAAATCTTTCAATTTTTCTTTTGAATATGAGCAGGAAAGATTGTTGAGGAGCGTTTTTCTTCGCATTGAAAAACACGTTTTGATGAATTTCAAAAATTTTTCGTTGTCAATGTTTTGATGAGCGTTTTCAATTTCAATGTGAAGCAGCGCGCTGTCCACATTTGGCTGCGGAAAAAACATTTGTCTGCTGATGTTGCGCGTGATTTTTGCGTTTCCATAGAAAGCGACCATCACAGACAGAATTCCATAGTCCTTGCCACCCGCCGTCGCACAAACTCGCTCGGCGACCTCTTTTTGCACCATGATTGTCAGGCTTTGCAAATTTTTGCACTCTTCCAAAAGTTTGAAAATGATTGGCGTGGTGATGTAATATGGCAAATTTGCCACAACCTTAAGTTTTTCTCCGCCAAATTTTCTTTCGACTTCTTCTGCGGAAGTTTTCATGAAATCTTCAAACACAAACTCGACATTTGGAAGGTTGAGCCCCAAAAGCGTCTCGCGCAAGTCTTTGTCAATCTCAAAAGAGACAACTTTTTTTGCGCGCAAAGAAAGCTCTTGCGTCAAACTGCCTGCGCCTGCGCCAATCTCCAAAACATTGTCGTTTTTTTCGATTTTTGCATCGCCGGCAATCGCCGAAAGCAAGTTTTTGTCACTTATGAAATTTTGTCCAAACTTTTTTTTGAAAACAAAATTGTCCATTTTCCCCTCTTTTTTCTCGTTTTTCAAATTCCAAAAAGTCGTTCCGCATTTTCGGTCGTGATGCGTGCAACTTCGTCAATCGGCGTGTTTTTCAGCCTCGCAATTTGGTCGGCCACATACACTACGTTTTTCGGCTCGTTCCTTTTTCCGCGGAATGGCTCTGGGCTCATGTATGGGCTGTCCGTTTCCAGCAAAATGCGCTCAATCGGCAAGTTTTTGACCACCTCTTGCACATTTTTTGCGTTTTTGAACGTCACGACGCCGCCAAAAGAGAACGAAAAGCCAAGTTTCATAAGCTCTTGCGCGCTTTCCAAACTTCCACTGAAGCAATGCAGCAAACTTTCGCGCTCCAAACGATGATTTTTCAAAATCTCCAGCGTGTCGCCCATTGCATCGCGACTGTGGACCACAATCGGCTTTTTCAAGCGTTCGGCAATTTCAATTTGTTTCAAAAACGCCCATTTTTGCAGGTTTTTTATGTTTTCTTTTTCATCTTCTGTCAAATTTTGCCCAAATTTTTCTTGTTTTTCGCGCCTAATAAAATCAATAAAGTGATAGTCCAGCCCAATCTCTCCAATAGCAACAATCTTTTGGTCTTGCGCAAGATTTTCAACTTTGTCAAATTCTTTTTTGAGATTTTTTTTGGCTTTTTCAAAAAAGTCGGCTTCCAACAAAGCCTCTTCAAAGTCGGCGAGGTTTTCTGGGTGAATTCCGGCGGTCGCAAAAACGCCTTCACACTCTTTTGCAAGTTCAAGCGCCTTTTGCGACGAAGAAAAATCATAGCCTGCCGAAATCACTTTCGTGACGCCGCCATCATTTGCGTTTAAAATCACCTTTTGCAAATCGCCTTCAAAATCTTCGTCTGTCAAATGTGCATGTGAATCAATCAGTTTCATGCAAACATTCTATCAAAAATGCGCCACAAAAGTCAACACGTCGCGCCCCGTCTTTGAGGTTTTTCAAATTTTTGCGCAATAGGAGCAAAAGAAACCGTGCCAACCCTTCTTTTTTTTCGCAAAAGGCACACTGCCAAATTTCTGGCTCTGCCACTTCTTCCTCTTTGTGCTTTTTTCGGCACTTTTCGCATAAATATTGTCATGAACACTTTTTGGCTTTTCATGATGCTTGCAAGCATGCTTGTGCTTCTGGTCACAAACCCCGGCGCGGTGCTTTCGGAGATGATTTCCGCCTCCACCGATGCGCTGACGCTTTGCATTGAACTCTGCGCGGTCTATGCCGTTTGGCTGGGCATTATTGAACTTGTGGACGCCAGCGGACTCGGACAAAAGCTTGCAAAACTTCTGCGGCCGCTCATTAAAAAGATTTTCAAAGTGGAAGATGAAGAAACTCAGCGCTTGATTGCCATGAACGTCTCGGCAAACATGCTGGGGCTTGGAAACGCCGCCACCCCGATGGGCATCAAGTCCATGCAAGCGCTGGACGACGGCAGCGGAAAAGCAAATTTCGCCATGATCATGCTGATTGTCGTCAACGCCACCTCAATTCAGCTTCTTCCAACAACTGTCATCGGCTTGCGCGCGGCGGCCGGCTCGACGCACCCGGCGGACATCATTTTGCCAACGCTGATTGTGACGTTCATCACCACTATCATGGGAATTTTGCTTGTGCACACAATCAACAAACTCATAAAGAAGCGAAAAAAGAAGGTGTAAAGAATGGACGCCTACATTTTGCCAATCATCTTCATCGTTTTGTTTGTCTATTGCATCATCAAGCGCGTCAACACCTATGACACTTTTGTGAAAGGTGCAAAAGGCGCAATCAAATTGGTGGTGGACATCTTCCCTTTCATCGCCTCCATTTTGATTGCAACGGCCTTGCTTCGCGTGAGCGGCATCACCGATTTTTTGGCGCAGCTGCTTTCGCCCCTCTTTCGCGCGCTGGGCATTCCGCCCGAACTTGTCGAACTTGTGCTTTTGCGGCCGTTCACCGGCAGCGGAAGTTATGGCATTTTGGAAAACATCTTCACGACCTATGGCGCGGACAGTTACATCAGCCGGTGCGCGTGCGTGATCATGGGCTGCAGCGAAACGATTTTCTATGTCGCCACCGTTTACATCAGCCAAACAAAAGTGAAAAAACTGCTCTACGCCATTCCCGTCGCGCTCTTGTGCAGCCTTGTCGGCACAATTTTGGCATGCCTGATTTGCAAGGTGATGTAAATTTTAATTAATTTCTAAAAATCCATTGACAACTTTTTCAAAATCGTTTAAAATTTTTGAAAAGGTAGTTTTTATGGAAGAAAAAATTGGCAAATCGGAATATCGGCTTGCGTGCGCAAGTGGCGACCTTGAAACAATAAAAAAATATGCGGAAAGAGGCGGAGATTTGAGTGTGGTGTTTTTAAAAGAACACACGGGCCCAATGATTGCCGCCATGTATAAGCACGCGGACGTTTTGCAATATCTTTTTGAGCAAAGGGCAAATTTCTTATTTAGAAATTCAAAAGGATTAAGCGTTTTGGAATATTCAAAAGACGATGAAAAATGCTTTAAATTTGCACAAAAAGCAGTTGCCATACAACAACTCATTTCCGACGTTGGACTCAAAGACGAATATTTTGGAAAACATAAATGAAGATTTAAATAAAATTCAAAAAAAGGCCGAAAAATCGGTCTTTTTTCAATTTTTCAATTCAAAAAGTTCTTTGTGTGCAAAAGTTCAAGATAGTTGCCGTTTCCTTCGTTTGTAACGAGATTTGGGCGCACTTTTGTACCAAATTTGCCGTTTTTTGTAGCTTTGAGAAAAAGCGTTTTCACCTTTCCTTTGCCGTTTTCGGTGAAAAACATCTCCTTTGTGCAAAGATTATGTTTTTGAAGCGTGCAAACAAGTTCTGCCGTCCTTTCGGCAGGATAGCAAACAAAAAAGCTGCCGCCACTTTTCAGCATTTTGCTGACCGTGGCACAAAGGTCCTCGCACGAGAGCGCCACTTCCTCTTTGGCGAGTTTGTTCACGCGCGACTGAGAAAAGTGGGTCGGCTTGAAATATGGCGGATTGGAAAAAACAACGTCGGCGCGCCCTTTTTCAAAATATTTTTCAAAAACTTTGGCATCATCGCAAACAATCTCAATTTTTTCGCCCAAATTGTTGAGCAAAACATTTTTCTCGGCAAGGTCGGCCATCTCGCGCTGAATTTCAAACGCCACAATTTTGTTTATTCCGCATTTGGCCTGCGCGAGAATTGAAATGACGCCGCCGCCCGTGCCAATTTCCACAACAAAATCATTCTTTTTTGCTTTCAAAAAGTTTGCCAAAATCACGCTGTCGGACGTGAAAGTGTAAAGATTTTTGTTTTGGACAATTTGAAGTCCGCCGCATTGCAAATCTTCCAATCTTTCATTTTCTTGCAAAAAAACGCCATTTTTCGCGTTTTTTGTGTTATCTTTTTCCATGTTTTTTCCTTTTTTTGTCATTCTGAGCGCAAGCGAAGAATCTCGGCTGTCCAATAAATTTAAATTATGAACGCTTGAATTTCACTTCTTCAAGTGGATAGGTCTTGATTTCGCTGTCCTCGCCACGCACAAATTTCACATCGACGTCGCGCTTCAACAAGTCATTGAAAACAACTGTGCCTGTGCCGTCTTTTGTGGTCACCTGCGTGCCGACGCGCGGCATAACTTTCAGCGCCTCTTGATAGGTCTCGTTTTCATATGCGATGCAGCACATAAGTTTTCCGCAAAGCCCCGAAATGCTGTTAGGATTGAGCGACAAACTTTGATTTTTTGCCATTTTCATGGAAACATGGTCAAACTCGCCCATGTTCTGCACGCAGCAGCAAATTTTTCCGCACGGCCCGAAGCCGCCCAACATTCTCACTTCGTCGCGACTGCCGATTTGGCGAAGTTCCACGCGTTTTTTCAACGTTTCTGCGAGCTTTTTGACAATTTCACGAAAATCCACGCGGTTTTCGGCGGTGAAGTTGATGACATATCGGCTGTTGTCAAAACTTGCCTCCACCTGAACAATTTTCATGTCCAGCCCAAAATCTTTGACAATCTTTTTGACGGTCGGCAAAAGTTTTCGGGCTTCTTCGTCAAATTTTTCGGCGTTTTTCACCGTTTTTTCGTCCGCTTTTTTCACAACGTTTTTGAGCGGCGACATAAGGCTCTCCGCCTCAATCATCTCGCGCTCTTTGACCACAACCCCAAGGTCTTGCCCCTTTTCCGTCTCCACAATCACATAGTCTTGCGCGTGCAAGTCCAGCCCATTTGGCGAAAAAGAATAGACATGATTGGAATTTTTAAATTTCACGCCCACAGTTTCTATTTGCATATATATTTCACC
>CANQWP010000022.1 GCA_947627585.1 uncultured Clostridia bacterium | reverse complement strand
TCAAAATTGCATAATAAGCATGTTTGTGATTGTCCTTGAAGCTGATGAATTTTCCACAATCATACATATATGCGGCAATTTTGAGCGGCTTCACATAGACGCGCGGAAGTTTGTGGACAACTTTGAGCTGTTTGAAAAGCAAAATTGCCATTTCATAAACCTGCGTGTTGATTGCGAGACCTTCTTTTTTGAATTCATAATATGCGTCAAGGCTGTTTTGCAAAAGGTCAGAATATTTTTCGTTTGCCGTGCCCACAAGGTTTGCAAGCACAACCCCTTCAAGCATGTTTGCGGACGAAATTGTGATGTGCTCAGTTTTGAAGAGGTCATAAATTGCCGTGATCACAGCAAGTCCACCATCAATGCTCTCGCGTCCATCTGCGCCCATGCCTTTGATTTTCTTGATTTTTTGGGCATCAAGGCCACCAACGAAATCGGCCACTTTGTCCAAAGCTTCGCGCGAAAGATCATAGTTGTTGTCGATCTCAATTGGATATCTCGTCAATTTTTTTGCAATGCGTGCAACGTCAATGAAAGAGGATCCGCAGCCCACAACAGCATCATTTTCAAACGCCTTGACAAGCGCACTTTTTTTCAACTCTTTCTTCACTGCAGCCACTTTTTCAACAAAAGGAGTGTCCATTGCAGAAAGATTGCTGTGACCATATGGAATGGTGTCAAAATCAACGACGTTTCGTCGATTGAATTTGATTATGTTTGTCTCATATGCGCCGATGTTGATGATGTATCCTTTCGACGTGTCCACCCTGACCATGCAAGCGTTGTAAACATATTTCACAACTTCCTCATCGTTTGCAATGAGAAAATTCATGCCGGTGTTGGTGTAAATTTCGTCCAAAAAGCCGCGATAGTTTCTTGCCTTGACAACAATTTTGTCAGCATATGCAATCATTTTTGTGACTTTGAACGTTTCAATTGTATAACGATAAATGTTCAAAACTTTCAAAATATCCGTCTTTGATTTTGGACTGAAAAGGCAGTCTTTGAGAATGTCGTTTGTCAAATCATATTGATTTTCAATCTCTTCCAAAATTCTGTATCTTCCGTTTCTGCTTTGAACAATCAAAAGCTTCACTTTTTTGTCATCAAGCGTGATGTATGCGATGTTTTCCATATGTTTCCCCTCAAAAAAAATTATTCTGCGTCCAAGTCAATGGCTTCGACAGGACAACTTGCTTGGCATGCTCCGCAATGGATACACTTTGTTTTGTCAATTTGTGCTTTTCCGTCAGGGCCAAAAGAAATTGCTCCAACAGGACAAATTGCCACGCAAGTTCCGCAAGCGATGCATTTGTTTTTGTTAACCATTCCACACCTCTTATTTTAGTTTTATATAATATAACACAAACGAAATGCATTTGTCCACTATTTTTTCAATACTTTTTCTTATTTTTTCAATACTTTTGCAAATTCAACAATCGAAAGAACAATCAAAAACACGCCAAAACCAATTCTCAAAATTTTAGATGGCAAAAAGGACATAAGAAGCGCCCCCAAAATGGAAAACAGCACGCCAAAAAAAATGATTGGCCAAATGTTTTTTGTGACGATATAGCCGTGACGATAATGAATGTATATTGAAAAAATCGCCATGATCAAAAAACTCAAAAGGTTGATGCCTTGTGAGAGCTTTTGGTCAAAGTCAAGAAAAATTGTCAAAATTGGAATGAGAAGTGTCCCTCCGCCCATTCCAAGCCCACCAAAAATTCCTGAAACAAAACCTGCCAAACAATAAAAAAAATAAATCACAAAAAAACTCCTAAAAGTTGTTTTTATTGTGCACAAAAAATATTAAAAATAACTAAAAATGCGGCTTTTTTGTCATTTTTTGAATTTTTTATTTAATTTTTGAAATATTTTCTCGTTTTTTATCTTTCTTCATGTTTTCCACGCTGAAAAATGTACTTACAAAACGCTTTTTTCACAAAAATTGTGCAAAAAAGCCGTTTTTTTGCGTTTTTTAAAAAAGCAATCTAATTCCACCCGCCAACATGATGATGACAAAAATGATCCTGATGATTTTTGATGGAAGAAACTTGAGAAGAAAAGATCCCAAAATTCCTCCCAAGACAACTCCGCTTCCAACAGTTACGAAAGGAATGGTCTGCAAATGGCCACCAAGAAAATAAATCACCGCGCTGACAAAAGAAATTGGAAGAATTATGACGATTGCTGTCGCATGAGAATATTTGTTTGGCAAATTCAACAGCCTTTCAAGTAAGGGAACACAAATCATTCCTCCACCTCCACCAAAAAAGCCGTTGACAAAGCCAATCAGTGCGCCACAAATGCAAAGGACGGCAATTTGCTTCCAAGATAATTTTTTGTCAAGATCGGATTTTTCAACCATTTCTTCCTTTTTCAAGGCTTTTTCGTTTTGCGCATCAGCTTTCATAAAAAACGATTCCTTTGATGCATATTATAAATTATTTTTAAGAAATTATTAGACTTTGCTTGATTCTTGAAGAAAAGTATGTTATAATGCTTAAGTTAGATTTTTTGCAAAAGGTGAAACATGAAAAAAAACAAGATAAAAAACAATAAGAAAAACTTTGCATGGCTGTCTTTGGCCACAATTCTTCCAATCGCAACAACTGGAGTGGTCACAAGTGCTCTTGCACCAATGACAGCAAGTGCAGCATCAACTTCTGTTTCATATCAAAAAGGCTATGTTCAAGAAGTGTCCCTTTCAAACAGCAACTTCAATTCAAGCTCTTCCACGACCTTAAACTCGTCACCTTCCGGATGGAGCAAAAAGATTTCGGACAAAAACACAACCGCCGGTGTCATCAATGTTGGAAGTTCTTTCCAAAGATATATGACAAGCACCTACTATCTTTCCAAAAATCCCGGCAAAAGCGCTTCGGACTCTCATATCTTGATGATAAATTCCAAAACAAAGACTTCCGGCGACAGCTCTGCCGCAAAACAAGGCTTTCGTTCAAACTCTGTGACACTCGCCGCAAATTCATATTATTCTTTCAAAGTCGCTTTCAAGTCCGACACAAACTTTGAATCATACACAAGCTATGAACAGGCTGGCCAAGTGCTTGACGCAAACAAAGAGATCTCCAAAGAGACATTCAGAGCAAAGCCTTTCAAAGTGAATGAAGATGGTGTTGTCGAAGAAGAATATATTTCTTTCTCATATCACAACGGCTCATATTATTTGCTTAAAACTTTGGACACTGAAAATCCAACCACCATCACTGAGGCTCTTGCAGACACAACAATTTTCTATAAAGATGACAATTTTGTTGGCTTTCTTTATGGCGAAGAAAACAAGCCTGTTTATGTAAACAAAAGCGACTTTGAATTGAAAGAAGACAAAGACAACGTTGTTGACATCAAGGCTGGAGCAACCGCATATGAATGCCCAAACATCACCTTTGTGCCGACTGGAGAAAGCAAAGAATATGGCGTGTTCAAAATCAAAGAAGAAACCCCTTATTACAATTCAAGAACGGCTCAAAACCCGCTGAATGCTGATGCGCGCGGATCAATTTATCTTGACGGCTTGAAGGACAATGACGGCAAAACTGTCAAAGCGGAATTCCTTCGCCTGAATTCAAAGCAATGGGTGACATTCAATTTCTTCATTGCAACTGGCGCTCAAAGCCAAACCGTCAACCTTGAACTTTGGCTTGGAAGCAAAAACACAACCAGCAGCGGTGCGGCGTTCTTTGACAACGTGCGCATAAATCAATATAGCGAAAACAATTTCTGGAAAGCATATCAAGAAAATTGTGACCTTGGCTATGACCTTGTTTACACCGAAGGGGAAAACGAGCATCAAGACTGCACCCAACTTTTTGATTTCAGAGTTTCAAAAAAATTATCTGCAAAGGAACTCAGCGTTTCTGACAAAGAAGAAGAAATTCCAACTTATAATTTCGACTTTGAAGAAGGTGTCTACAACGACGACCCAACCACTTTGAAGGGCTGGGAAAAAGCTGAGGGATCAAAGGGAAAAGCACGCGTTTTTGACATGACCACACCTCAAGATTTCAAGTCCAACACGGGTTATGATTTTGTTGGAACTGATTTGTCATATGATGTTTCACTTGAAGAAACTGACGAAGGCACTCCTAGTCTTAAAGTGAATGTTAAAGAAGAAAAAGACAACAAGTTTGCTCTTGGACTTTGGACAGAAGACAATGACGTGAAAGTCTCCTCCCAGGCAATCAAAATTGAGAGCCAAAAAGTTTACAAAATCACAGCAAAATACAAGGTCGCTCAAATTTCTGAAGGCAGCGCATATGTTTTGGTCAAAGAAAACGACAAACTTGTGAAAAAATATGTTGACGATGGGCTCTACACACTTGCTTCAGAGGCTTCAAGCAGTGCAATTTCAAGCAATTCGACAAACAATTTCACTAACAACTATAGCACTCTTGAATTTTTTGTGAAAGGCGGAACTCTTTATGACAGCTCTGTGAACATTTCTCTTGCTCTTGGAACAAGCGACACTCCTGCCACAGGCTGCATTGTGTTTGACAACATTGCCATTGAACGCACAACGCTTGACGAGTTTAACAATGCCTCAAACAAACTTCAACTTGGCGGCACTGCCGCAACGACCACCGTTCCAAATGGCGAATTTGACAATGTGACCACCAGTGGAACTGAAACCGGCTTGTTTGCCCCTCAAAATTGGACAATCACAAAAGGCAAAGGTGTTGTTTTTGGCGGAGTCATCAACACGGCGCCAGAAAAATATCAAAAATATTATCAGCAATATGAAACCGCTCAAGGTGATGAACAAAACAAATATTATTGGGCTTCATATGCAAATCCAGGCAAAACAGGCATATATGACTTGGAAGAGAACAATGTCCTTGCACTTGGAAACGTCTCAAAATCTTGGCAAAATCTCAAATCAGAGACTTTGGACATTTCGGCAAATTCGGCATACAACTCTTCGTCCAGCCCGGCATATAAACTTTCGTTTAAATATAAAACAAACTCCGCCGGCCAAGGCTTCAAGGTCTCCATTTTTGAAGAAAGCGGCATGAAACTCTATGAATCAGCCGAACTGACTTCTTCAGCATGGAAGCAGCACTCTGTTTATCTCAAATCTTTCCCTGGAGCAAGCAAAATTTACGTTGAAATTGATTTCGGCACGCAAGAGATGGGAACAACAGGTGTTGTCTATCTCGACAAATTTGCTCTTGACGAACTTGGCGATGGCCAATCTGTCCCAAGCAATGAAGATGTTGTTGATATGGATAAATTTGGGCTTAACCTTCCAACAAATTCAATCACTTCAAATCTTGACACAACCCACACCCCTGCTTTCACAGGCACTGTGACGAGCAATCTTGATGAAACTCATGCAAAAGGCGGAATTGTGAAAGGCAGCCGCTTTGAGAAGGATTCCAGCAATTTCTATGTTGAAGGTGCACAAAATGAAAACTTCTTCTTCATCACAATCGGTGGCGCTGGAGCCTATTCAATCCAGTCAAACTTCAACATTGATCTCGAGGCCTCAACCTACTATGTTCTCTCTTTCAAAATGAAGTCCTATTTCAACTATCTCAATGACGGCATCACCCTCGACGAGAAAAAGAGTTATGACTATGGTTTGACATTTGGCTTGACAGGCTATGACTACATCAAAAATGTTGTCTCCAACAAAGAGTTTAAGGAATATAAACTTTTCATCAACTCGTCAGAAGCAAAAACAGCAAAACTTTATATGTCGCTGATTTGTGACACGCCAGAAACGGCAGGCTCAGTTGCAATTTATGACATCAATTTGGCAAAGTCCACGGAAGACGAATTCAAGGAAGCACAAAAAACAACAACTGCAAAAGGCTATGATGTCAACGAAGTAAATGTGTTTGCTGCCGAAGCGCAGGCCTCCACTGACGAAACCGAGACGCCTGCTGACGACGGCGAGACCGAAGGCTCAAACGATCAAGGCTTCAACTGGCTCTTGATTCCAACCCTCATCACCGCTTTGGCAATTGTGATTGCAGTTATTGGATATTTCCTCAGAAAAGTGAAAATCAAAAAGATAGAAATCAAGCGCAAAAACAGTTATGACAGAAAGAAAAGTGCAAATGTAGATTTCATCAAACGAAAAGCGGCTGAAGAACGCGACAACGAACTCAAAACAGTTGAGTCTTCAAAAGCCAAATTTGAAGAAGAACTTGAAAGACTTGAAACGGCTCACAAATCAAAAATCGTATCTCTTCGAGAAAACGACAAAGGCGAAATGTCAAAAGAAACAGACAAAGAATTCAAGACTTTTGCAAAAAAGCGAACTGTTCTAGCTGAAAAAATTTCTGTCTTGGACAAACAAATTGAAGAAATCAAATCTGCCGAACATTTGCTTTCACTTGAAAGAAAAATCTTCGCTGATCAAGAGGCTCAAAGAAGAAAATTGGAAAAAGCCTCAAGAAAAGCGGAAAAAGAAACTTTAAAGAAAGAGGAAACAAAGACAAAGGGCTCGACAAAAGATAAGAAATAAAAAAGAAGATGCTTTTGAGCATCTTTTTTTTATCAAAAATTTTTAGAAATCATCGTCATCATCGTCTTCGTTGTCATCCTCATCATCCATGTCAATGTCGTCCAAATCGCCAAGGTCATCATCAAGATCATCGTCATCTTCGCTGACCTCATCCAAATCGTCATCCTCGTCCAAATCATCATCAATGTCGGAGTTGTCGATGCTGTCGTCAAAGCCAATTCCACTGTCAAGGTCGTCATCGTCAATCACCTGGTCATCAATGCTGTCGGTCACGGACGCCATGTCGCCCGTCTCTTCATCGTCATAGACAACTTCTTCCTCGTCGCGATTCATATATTCGTCCCAGTCGTTTGAGATATCGTCATCATCAGTTTGATGCTCGCGCAAGCACGTTGAGCACATGATTTCATCAGGCTGAATGTAGTTCGTCTTGCAAATTGGGCAAAGTTCAAGGTCAAGGTCGCCAAGAAACTCATCTTTCTTTGCTGAAAGTTCCGCCTTGCACACGCTGCAAAGTTTGTCCTTCTTTTCAATATAGTTCAGCTCGCATCTTGGACATCTGATATAAACTGGTTTTCTCATTTTTTTCTCCTTTTTACTGTTGGAATTTTACATATATTGCAAAAGTTTGTCAACTGTTTTTGCAAGATTTTTTATTCTTTTTCAACAATTGGTCCTCCGCTTGCGAAAGCCTGAGATAAACGGGATTGAAATCTTGCAATTTTGAAAACTTTTTTTGCCCAGCTTGTTTTTCGGCAAACTCCAAAAAATCTTGGCCCGAAAGTTCAATCTCAACAAAATTTTTCTCAACTTTGACCGAAGACGGAATGTCGTTTGCAAGGACAACCTTTTGTTCGGAGATTTTTTCAAACTCCTCGCGGCCAATCATTTTTTCCTCTTTCAATTTTATTCCGTTTTCATCAAAATATGCAACAAAAAAGAGGTCGGAAAGAGCATTGATTGCGCAAACAAAATTTTTGCTTGGCTTGTTGTGCTTGAAATGAATATATGCCATAAGTTCCAAAGATGATATTGGCACAAGTTTAAGCTTAGGCTCAGCGCAAGCCAAAGCTTTTGCAATCGCCACGCCAATTCGAAGCCCTGTGAAAGAGCCCGGCCCCGTCACAACGGCAACTTCCCCCACGTCCAAAACATCAACATTGGCTTTTTGGCAAAGTGCGTCAATGTTTTTGAGCACATTCTCGCTGTGCTTTGAATTTGCATCAAGGTCAACAAAAAACTCTCGCCCATCGGGCGTTTTGAGTGCCAAATTTGCTTGCAAAAAAGCCGTGTTTATCGCCAGCATAAGTTCTCCTTTTTTCAATCTTTCTTTGCCGAGATGACAAATGTCCTTTTTTTGTCGTCAACTTTCTGGATGGTCACCTCAAAGTCTACGCTTTGATATAGCCCCTCCACGTTCTCTGGCCACTCCACAAAAACAACTCCGTCAAGGCGCGTCTTGTCAAAAAACTCGTCAAAGCCAAGTTCTCGCGCAGTCTCGGCGCTTTCAAGTCGATACATATCAAAATGATAGATAGGGAAATTTTTGGCTTGATAGGTGTTCAAAAGTGCAAATGTCGGGCTTGTCACCTCGTCTTTGCTTCCAAGGGCCGCCGCCACCGCTTTCACAAAAGTGGTTTTTCCAGCCCCCAAATCGCCCTTCAAAAGCACAATCATTGGGGCTTTGAGCGCAGCGGCAAACGCTTTTGCAAGTTCTTGCATCTGCCCAAGGCTTGAAACTTCCATTTTCACTTTCATTGTTTTCTCCCCCTGTCAATCGGCCGACCGTGTTCGTCCACAATCCCCGATTTTTTCAATTTGTGCAACATATATGCAAACATCAGCCAAATTCCAAGCGCACAAACGACAAGCGAGATCGCACAGCCGCCCAAAAGATCTGTGAGATAGTGCTTGCCCAAATACATTCGCGAAAGCGCGACAAGCCCGACATAAGCCATGCACGAAAGCACAACAAGCGTTCTTTCGCCACGTTTTCGAAAATAGCAAAACAGAAAAACTCCAAGAAAAACAGCGATTGCGGTCGCGCATGCCACGTGTCCGCTCGGGAAGGAATAGTCCTGCACAGCGTCCCCGATTGAAACGATTGTGTCCGCGGCGTTATATGGCCTGACGCGCTCCACAAGATGTTTCAAAAGGCGAACAATTCCAAAAACAAGGCCATAAGAAGCAAGATACCAAAACAAAAGTTTGCGATTGAAAATCAAAAACAGCACGCAAAGAAAAATCACACCCAAAAAACTGCCAAGAAGCGAAACAATTTGGAAAAATGTGTCAAAAAAAGGTGTGCGACCAGCCTGCAAAAATTCGATGATTTTGATTTCAAATTCCATACGACTTATTTTAACAAAAAAAGACAAAATTACAAACGATTTTGCCTTTGTTTGACAGTTTTTTCTCAATTTTTCTTTATGCTGACCAAAACGCCATCTTCGAAATCAAAAATTTGAGTTTCAAAATCTTCGTCCGTTTTGACGGTCTCCAAGAAGTCGCGAAGATGCTGGACGATTGTGCGATGTTTGTGTTTCACCTGCCCATCTTTTTGCACGAGTCCATGAAAACAAATGTCATCAGCCACAAGCACGCCGCCGCGTGAAAGCAAATTTTTCAAAAGCGGAAAATATTTCAAATATTGCCCTTTCGGCCCGTCCAAAAAGATGAAATCAAACAAATTTTGCTTTTCTGCACCCTCATTTTTTTTGATAGCGTCTTGCAAAAAATCAAGCGCATCGCAGCAAACAACATTAGCCCGCGCGCCAAAGTTTTTCAAGTTTTGCTTGGCAAATTCGACGTTTTGAGGCTCTTTTTCAAGTGTTGTCACGCACAAATCTTTGTCCGTCTCCAAAAAAACGCCGCAAGAATAGCCCAAGAACGTGCCAATTTCAAGCAACTTCTTCGGCTTGTGCTTTTGAAGAAGCCCCACAAGCAATTTTTCTGTTTGCGGTCTTATCATTGGCAAATATTCAAAATTGTCAATTCCAAAAAGTTCTTCTTTTTTCATATCATCTCAGTCCAGCATGACAATTGTCAAAATCATTGGACGGCGTTTTGTGCGTTTGAAAATGAAGTTTGAAACGTTGCGTCTTATGGTGTTTTTGATGACCGCCGGGTCACAACCGCGCAAATCTTGCTCTTTGAGTGAAGCAATGATCATGTTTTTTGTGTCCTGAACAAAGGCTTCCGCCTCATCTTGATAAACCACCCCGCGAGTGA
>CANQWP010000021.1 GCA_947627585.1 uncultured Clostridia bacterium | reverse complement strand
TATCACCAAGCAAAACTCTAATTTTGTTAGCGCGAAGTTTGCCAGAAATGTAGGCTGTGATGACATGACCGTTTGACAACTCAACCTTAAAGGTCATGCTTGGCAAAACTTCAATCACCTTTCCTTCAAATTCAATCACGTCTTGTTTGGACATAATCTCTTCTCTCCTTCAAAAATTTTCTTAGCCCGGCGTTGACATTTTCCAGCCCAGATGCAAGTTTTTCTTCGTCAAAACTCACTTTTGAAGCCTTCTGGACATGTTTGAGGCTCTTTTTTTTCGGTTTGCAAAGTTTCAAGCGGTCGCCGTCAACCAAAAAGCAAAATTTTTCGTCCACGTCCTTGACCACAAAAAACTGATTTTTTTCTTTCCCTGCAGTCGCGATGACCACATCACCTCTTTTGATGTTCATCATCTTTCTCCAAGGTCAAAATTTCCAGCCCACTTCGCGAAAACAGCACAGTGTTTTCATAGTGAGCGGAGGGTTTTCCGTCACGAGTGACGATTCCCCAGCCGTCCGAAAGCATGCCAATCTCTTTCTTGCCCGCATTGATCATCGGCTCAATTGCAAGCACCGCGTTTTCAGAAATGACCGGCCCATCAGTCTCTTTGCCGAAGTTCAAAACTGATGGTGCTTCGTGCATTTTTCGACCAATCCCGTGTCCGCAAAGTTCCCGGACAACCGAAAATCCGTTTCCTTCTGCATGAGTTTGAATTGCGTGTGAGAGTTTTCCAAGTCGATCGCCAATTCTCAGGTTTTCGATCCCTTTGAAAAAGCATTCTTTTGTCACCCTCATCAGCTTTTCTTTTTCTTCGCTCACGCTGCCGACAGGATAGGTCCTTGCCGCATCGCCGTGATAGCCTTTGTAGGCCACCACAATGTCAATGCTGACAATGTCGCCCTCTTTCAAAACGATGTCTTTGCTTGGAATTCCGTGCACCACCATTTCGTTGACCGAAATGCATGTTGCGGCCGGATATCCTTCATAGCCAAGGCACGCAGGGCTTCCACCACTCTCTATTATAAACTTTTCAATAGATTTGTCAAGATCATAGGTGGAAATTCCCGGACGAACAAGCGTTTTTGCATACACAAGTGCGTCTCGCGTGATTTCGCACGCCTTTTTGATCAAGACAATTTCAGCAGGAGTTTTTTGAATCATATTCTTCCCTTCAAAAAGTCTTTCACAGGCTTGTAAGTTGCGTCAGGACTGTCCTGCCCTTTCACAACAAACAGCTGTTCAGCGTAGAAGTCTATAAGTGGTGCCGTTTGTTTTGTATAGACTTCCAGACGAGAATTTACTGTTTCCAGATTATCGTCATCTCTTTGGAACAGTGGTGAGCCACATTTTTCACATGTGGTCTTATCATAGGTCGCCGTGTTGTAGATCTCACCACATCCAGTGCACGTTCTTCGACCTAAGGCGCGACGTCTGATTTCATCAAACGGAACGTCAAGTTCAATGACAGCATCAATTTTGGCGATTTTTGAGAGCGCCTCCGCCTGCGCAATCGTACGAGGAAAGCCGTCAAGAATGACCCCTTTCTTGCAATCTTTTTGCGCAATGCGTTTTGAGAGCATCTCAACCGTCACGCTGTCCGGCACAAGTTGGCCTTTGTCGATGTATGTTTTTGCCAAAAGTCCAACATCAGTGCCATTTTTGATATTTTCGCGGAAAAGGTCACCCGTTGAAATTTGAACAAGCCCAAAGTCTTGCACAATTTTTCTTGCCAAAGTGCCCTTTCCCGAAAATGGAGCGCCAAGTAAAATGATATTCATACATAATCTCCTTTCACTTGTTGTTTATTTTGTTCTTTCAGTCTCTTTCGCCCGGCAACCTGCAACAACCCTTTTTGCAACATCTGAAAAGTTAATGTTTTTTGGATAATCCCCCGTATAGTTCTCGCGTTCGATCAGCGTTTCATGAGTTGACGAAATTTCAGTAGCATCATCAAGTGGCTTTGCAATAAAACCCGGCGTGCATATGATTTTTCTTTCACTTTGCTTCATCTCGTCATATTTTTTCTTTGTCATATGACCTCCTTTCACTTCAATTCTCCACCCAAAATTTTATAGTGAAAGGGCTTTGCCCGCTCTTAAAATTTTGGTGGTGCCTCTCTCGCAGCAAAATGTCCAGCGGAATTTTGCAAGAGGCTAAAAAGGGCCCGTGGGGAAAACGAATTTTAGCGGTTAGCACCCAACTTAGTTACGGCGATGCTTGAGATTCTTCGACTCACTCGCTTCGCTCGTGGCTCAGAATGACAAGTGGTGCGTGTCCGCGTTAAGAAATTCTAGTTGTCCCCACGATTAGTCTAAAAACCCTTTATAATTTCTCATCAACATTTGCGCCTCGAGGCCCTTGTCAAATTCGAGCGCAACCGAAACGATGATCATAAGCCCGGTCGTCGAGAATGCATTGACAAGTGTGATGACTGTGAAGTTGTCCACTGCCATAAACACAAGCGATGGAACAAGCGCGATTACTGCCAAGAACACTGCGCCAAAAAGGGTGATGCGGTTGGAAATTTTCTTCAAATAGTCCCCCGTGGTCTTGCCTGGTCTTATGCCAGGAATAAACCCGCCTTGTTGTTGCAATCTTCTTGAAATGTCGTCGGTGTCAAATGTGATTTGGGCATAGAAGAACGCGAATGCGAAAATCAAAATTGAAAGCACGATGATGTAGAGCCAAGAGTTTGTGCCCATGTAGTTTTGATACCAAACCATTGCGTCCGATTTTGGCCAGAAAATGCTCATGACAAGTTGAGGCAAAGTGATGAGCGATGTCGCAAAGATGATTGGCATAACGCCGGAAGCATTCAACTTGATTGGAATGAATGTATCCTGCCCGCCATACATTTTGCGGCCCTTGATTTGTTTTGCATATTTGACGCCCACTCTTCTTTCGGCGCTGTCGATGAACACAATGAAGCCAAAAATCAAGATGAGTGCAACAAAGTAAAGAATCACGCCCCAAAGGTTGTTGATGTCATTTCCAACTTGCATGAAAGCGTTGAAAATTCCGTTTGAAGCGGAAGAAATGATGCCGACAAAGATCAAAAGGCTCATTCCGTTTCCAATGCCGACTTGTGTGATTTTTTCGCCAAGCCAAACAGTGAACATTCCGCCCGCGGTCAACATCAGCACAATTCCGGTGCAAATCAGCCAGAATGGAAGCCCCAAAACGTCAGTTGCGACATAGTCTTTGAAGCTGATCACAATTCCAATCGCTTGCGCAAGTGCAAGCACCAATGCGCAAATGCGAGTGTAGAGCTGAATTTTTCTTCTGCCATCTTCGCCCTGTCTTGAAAGGTTTTGGAGGCGCGGAATGGCGACTGTCAAAAGCTGAATGACGATGGACGCCGTGATGTATGGCGAAACGCCCAAAGCAAGAATCGACCCGTTGGACAGCGCATCACCGGACAGCAAGTTCATGAGCGAGAAAAACGTCACTGCTCCGCCTGCTTCCGCAGTGTTTTGCTCGATTGCGCTTTGCAAATTGAAGCCTGGGCAAACGAGCGCGCAGCCAACGCGGAAAAGAATGAGAAGTCCCAATGTGATGAGAATTTTCTTCCTAAGTTCTTTGACTTTAAAGGCATTTGCAAGAGTTTTAAACATAAGATTGCTCCTTTTTCATTTCATTTTGCATGTCTTTTGCACAAAATTAAAACGAAAACGATTTTTTTGCGAATTATTGTTCGTCAAAAACAATTTTTCCGCCAGCTTTTTCAATTTTTTCAACTGCTGACTTTGTTGCTTTGGCGGCATGAATGATGTATGGTTTTGTAACCTCACCACCTCCCAAAACTTTCAAGCCATATGGTTGTCTTTTGCCGATCACGCGTGTTTCATACAAAAGTTCTTCGTTGATTTCGGCGTTTGCTTCAAAAATTTCCAGAGCGCCAACATTGACTGTTGAATATGCCTTTGCAAAATTTTTGTTGTTAAATCCGCGAATTGGCACTTTGCGGATCATTGGAATGTTTCCGCCCTCAAAGCCGGCTTTCACTCCGCCACCACTTCTGGCATTTTGACCCTTGTGGCCTTTGCCGGAAGTTTTGCCAATTCCAGAGCCAATTCCTCTGCCAATGCGAACTTTTTTTGTTGTTGCGCCAGCAGCAGGTTTCAAGTTCTCCATTTTCATATCGCACCTCACTCTTCAACCACTTCAACGAGATGAGCAACATGGTGCAAACTGCCACGAATGCTTTCGTTGTCAGGTAAAGTTCTTGTTTGATGAAGTTTCTTAAATCCAAGTGCTTCCATGATCTTCATTTGTTCTTTGTTGTAACCAATTGCACTTCGAACCCAAGTCACTTTCAGTTGTTTTTTCTCTTTCATGTCACCCTCCGCTTAAATTTCCTCAGGTTTTTTGCCACGACGAGCAGCAATCTCTTCACGAGTCTTCAATGTGTTGAGGCCGTTGATTGTGGCTTTCACAACGTTGATGCTGTTTGTTGAGCCGTGAATTTTTGTGACGATGTTCTTTACGCCAGCAACTTCCAAAACCGCTCTGGCTGCGCCACCGGCGATCACACCGTGACCTTGTTCAGCAGGCATCATCAAGATGTTTGTTGTGCCAAACTTGCCGTGTGTTTCGTGTGGAATTGTGCCTTCAACAAGCGCAATCTTTTTCATGGCCTTTTTTGCAGCAACTGTGGCTTTGTCAATGGCGATTGGCACTTCGTTTGCTTTGCCAATGCCCATTCCCACACTGCCTTTGTTGTCGCCAACAACGACAAGTGCAGAAAATCTCAGCGTGCGTCCACCTTTGACAACTTTTGTGACACGGCGAACGGACACCATTCTTTTGTCAAGGCCGTCATCTTCTCTTTTTGCAGGACGTTCGCGGTCACGGCGTCCTTCACGACGCTGCCCGCCTTTTCCGTCACGAGCGTTTGGACGATTTTCGTTTGACTGATGCTCGTTGTTTTCACGAGTGTCATTCACTTTCTTTTCAATTTCTTCTGCCATAGCCATACTCCTTAAAACTCCAAGCCGGCTGATCTTGCTCCGTCAGCCAAAGCTTGAACGCGTCCTGTATAGAGATATCCGCCTCTATCAAAAACGACATTTTTGATTTTCTTTTGGGTTGCGCGTTTCCCAAGTTCTTCGCCGACAATTCTTGCGGCTTCGGTCTTGGTTTTCCCGGCAACTTTTGCAGCGATTTCCTTCTCGCGAGTTGAGCAAGCAAGAAGTGTGACACCCTTTTCGTCATCGATGAGTTGGGCATAGATGTTTGTCAAACTGCGATTTACGCAAAGTCTTGGGCGTTTTGCAGTTCCAGAAACAGTTTTGCGCACTCTTTTGTGGCGAATTTGTCTTTCCTGATTTTTGTCTTTAACATTGATCATGATTTTTCTCCTTACTTCTTCTTGCCAGCGGCTTTGCCGACTTTGTGAACAAGTTGTTCGCCGTCAACGTGGATTCCATAGCCA
This sequence comes from uncultured Clostridia bacterium, assembly GCA_947627585.1. GTDB lineage: Bacteria > Bacillota > Clostridia > Christensenellales > UBA1242 > Caccovivens. Next base: position 5,249 of record CANQWP010000021.1, on the reverse strand, counting down.
TGATATGGCTCATATGGTCTCTTGGCGCGAACATTTGCGCAAAATTGCCCGACTTTTTCTTTGTCAATGCCCGAAACAACAACTTCCGTCACTGATGGGCATGAAAGTTTCAATCCTTCTGGAATTTCCATTTCAACTTGGTGCGAAAGCCCAAGGCTCATCACAAGTTTGTTGCCAGAAACCTGCGCTTTCCAGCCGACACCGGCAATGACAAGTTTCTTCTCCCAGCCTTTTGTGACGCCAACAACCATGTTGTGCACAAGCGCACGAGCAAGACCTTGTTTTGCGTTGAGATTCGGGTCATCATATGTGAAATGAAGTTCTCCGTCTTTGATTTCGGTTTTGATCCCTTTGTCAATGTGGTGTGTGAGCGTGCCTTTTGGGCCAGTCACTTTCACTTCGTCGCCGTTGCGTTCAAATGTGACGCCGGCTTCAAGTTTGATCGGTTTGTTTCCAATTCTTGACATTTTCTCGCCCTCCTTACCACACATAAGCAAGCACTTCGCCGCCAACGCCAAGGTTTCTTGCAACTTTGTCGGTCACAATGCCCTTGTTTGTCGAAATGATGGCGATGCCAAGCCCGCTGATGACTTTTGGAAGTTTGTCTCTTTCGGAATAGATGCGAAGGCCAGGTTTTGAAATTCTTTTCAAGCCTTGAATGACGCTTTGTCCATCTTCATCATATTTGATTGTGATTTCGATGTTCTTGAATTTTCCAGCGTCTACAAGTTTATATTCGCTGATGTAGCCTTCTTCCAAAAGAATTTTTGCAATTTCAATTTTTTCTTTTGATGCAGGAATTTCCACACTTTGATGCTTTGCCGAGATGGCATTGCGAAGACGTGTGAGCATATCTGCGATTGGGTCTGTTGTGTACATTCTTGTCCCCTCCTTACCAACTTGACTTCTTTACGCCAGGAATTTCACCGCGATTTGCCATTTCCCGGAAGCAAATTCGGCAAATTCCATATTTGCGAAGCACGGCGTGCGGTCTGCCACAAATTGAGCAACGAGTGTATGCTCTTGATTTATATTTTGGTGTTCTTTTTTGTTTTGCAATCAAAGATTTCTTTGCCATAACTCATTTCTCCTTATTTTGCGAAAGGCAGTCCAAGTGCCTTCAAAAGTGCTTTTGCTTCGGCATCAGTTTTTGCAGTTGTGATGAACGAAACGTCAAGCCCTCTAATTTTTTCGACTTTGTCATATGAGATTTCTGGGAAAATCAACTGTTCTTTGATGCCCATGGAATAGTTTCCACGTCCATCGAAAGATTTGTCAGAAATTCCGCGGAAGTCACGCACACGTGGAAGCGCAATTGCTGTCAAACGGTCAAAGAATTCATACATTCTTGTTCCGCGAAGAGTCACTTTTGCGCCAATTTTCATTCCTGCACGAACTTTGAAGTTTGAAATTGCTTTCTTTGCTTTTGTTGTGACAGGTTTTTGTCCAGCGATCAGTGCAAGCTCGTCCACAGCAGTGTTGAAGCTTTTTGAATTGTCTTTCACATCTCCAAGCCCCATGTTGAGAACAATTTTCACAAGCTTTGGAACTTCATTGATGTTTTTGTAGCCAAATTCTTTCACAAGCGCTGGGACAATTTCTTCCTTATATCGCTTTGCTGTTTGATTTTGTTCTTTCATTGTTCACCTCGCGCTTATTTTCCTGCTTTTGCAGTTTTTGGTGTCGACTTTTCTTTTGCTGTGGTTTTTGTTCCACTTTTTGCGGCTGTTTTTGGCTCAGCCTTCTTTTCTGCTGCTTTTGGGGCAGCTTTTGTTGAAGTCTCTTTCTTTTCGGCCGGTTTTGCAGCGGCTTTTGGCGCTGCGTTCACTGTTTTTGCCTCAGTTTTTGGCGCTTCAACTTTCTTTTCTGTTTTTGGAGCGGCTTTTACGTCTTTTGTCTCAGCTTTTGCTGATTTTTTTGCGTCCTTTTTGGTCGCTTTCACAAAGTCTTTGTCAAGGCTGACTCCGCATTTGCAAACGCGAACTTTTTTGCCGTCAATCACTTTGTGGTGAACTCTTGTGGCTTTTCCGCAAGATGGGCAAACGACCATAACGTTTGATGCGTCAATTGGAGCGCTTTTCTTGACAATTCCGCTTTTTTCTTGTTGATTTCTGGCCTTTTGATGTCTTGAAACAATGTTCACGCCATCAACAAGCACTCTGTTTTCTTCTGGGAAAACTTCCAGCACTTTGCCTTGTTTTCCTTTTTCTTTTCCGGTGATGACAACAACATTGTCACCTTTTTTCACTGTCATGCTCATGCTTTCGTCCTCCTTAAATCACTTCTGGTGCAAGGGAGATGATTTTCATATAGCCCTTGTCACGAAGTTCTCTTGCGATTGGTCCAAACACACGAGTGCCTTTTGGCTGTTTTTGGTTGTCGATAATCACGGCAGCATTGTCGTCAAAGCGAATATGAGAGCCGTCACTACGGTTGAGGCCTTTTGTTGTGCGAACAACAACTGCTTTCACAACATCACCTTTCTTGACGCTTCCACCAGGAATGGCTTTTTTGACAGAAGCCACAATGATGTCGCCAATGTTTCCACTTCTTCTAAAGCTTCCGCCAAGCACTCTGATGCACATAAGTTCTTTTGCACCAGTGTTGTCGGCAACTTTAAGTCTTGTTTGAGGTTGTACCATATTCCACTCTCCTTATTTGGCCTTTTCGACGATTTTGACAACTCTGTGATATTTGTTTTTTGAAAGCGGACGTGTTTCTTCAATCAAAACAGTGTCGCCCATTCCACAAATGCCATTTTCGTCATGTGCCATGAATTTTTTTGTTCTTTTTACGACTTTTCCAATTTTTGGAGCTTTTACATTGCTCGTTACGGCAACAACAACGGTCTTGTCCATTTTGCCTGCGCCGACAACAACACCTTGTCTTGTGTTTCTGTTATTTCGTTCCATTGTTGTTTCCTCCATTTGATTTTTCTTTTATTGCAGTTTGAACTCTTGCAATATCTCTTCTCACGTTTCTGATTGCGAGTGGGTTTGAAAGATTTCTTGTTGCGTGTGAAAAACGAAGATTGAAAAGTTCGTTCTTAAGTTCTTTAAGCTTTGCATTCAGTTGATCCAAAGACAAAGTTTTGATTTCCTCATTCTTCATTTCCATCACCTACTTTTTCTTCCACGCCCTCTTTCTTGATGAACTTGGTCTTGCAAGGAAGTTTGTGGCCGGCAAGGCGAAGAGCCTCACGAGCGGTTTCTTCTGCAACACCCTCGATTTCAAAAAGAACTCGACCAGGCTTTACGACTGCAACCCAAAATTCTGGGTTTCCTTTTCCGGAGCCCATTCGGGTTTCGGCAGGTTTCTTTGTGACAGGTTTGTCTGGGAAGATTTTGATCCAAACTTTTCCGCCACGTTTGATGTAACGCGTGAGCGCAATTCTGGCTGCTTCAATTTGGTTGGATTTGATCCAGCATGGTTCAAGCGCAACCATTCCGTATGTTCCGTATGCCAAAGTGTTTCCTCTTGTGGCTTTTCCGGTCATGCGTCCGCGCATCACTTTTCTTCTTTTCACTCTTTTAGGCATTAACATTGTTCTGACCCTCCTTCAAAGGATTTTTCGACAGAATTTCGCCTTTATAGATCCAGCACTTGATGCCCAATTTGCCATAGTTTGTGTAAGCGGCAGTTTCAGCGTAATCAACGTCAGCGCGAAGAGTGTGAAGTGGAAGAGAGCCTTCCATATATTTCTCCGTTCTGCCGATGGTGTTTGCGCCATCAATAACGCCACTGACTTGAACTTTGCAGCCTTTTGCGCCCGCTTTCATAACTCTTTGAAGAGCAGATTTGAGAGCTCTGCGCCACTGAATGCGCTTTTCAAGTTGTTGAGCGATGCTTTCTGCAACAAGTTTTGCATCAAGGTCAGGTTTTTTGACTTCTTTCACGTTCAAAACAAGGTTTTTGACCGGACGAACGAGGCCGTTGAGTTCTTTTTTGATTTGCTCAATTCCGGCACCCTTTGTGCCGATGATCATTCCAGGTTTGCCTGTGTAGATGTCAATTTCAAGTTTGTTTTCTGTTCTTTTGATTTCAACTTTTGCGATTGCGGCATTTGCATGCTTTTTTGCAAAGAATTCACGAATGTCATGGTCTTCTTTCAAGTTTCCGGCAAAATCACCTTTCTTGGCGAACCATGTTGATTGCCAATCTTTGTTGATTCCAATTCGAAGTCCATATGGATTAACTTTTTGTCCCATTATTTTGCCTCCTTTTGCTCGTCAAGAATGATTGTGATGTGGCAAGTTCTTTTCAAAACTCTGTTGTCCACACGACCACGACCTCTGAACTGCACTCTTCTCATCATTGAGCCGCCGTTTGCATAGCATTCTGCAACATAAAGATTGTCCGAAGAAAGTCCCTTGTTGTTTTCTGCGTTTGCGATTGCGCTTTTGAGCACCTTGAGGGCTTCAGCAGCGCCGGTTTGTGGCATATATGAAAGAATTGCAACAGCTTCATTTGCTTTTTTGCCACGGATCTCGTCAAGCACAATTCTCACTTTTGATGAGCTCATGCGCACGCCTCTTGCAACTGCATAAGGACGTTTGTCGCGATTTTCCGCTCTTTTTTCTGCTTTTTGTCTGATTCTTGTAGCCATACTTCACCTCATGATCTCTTTGCGGCTTGTTTTTGTCCCGCATGACCTTTGAAAGTTCTTGTAAGTGAAAACTCGCCAAGTTTGTGCCCAACCATGTCTGCGGTCACATAAACTGGAATGTGTTTTTTGCCGTTGTGAACAGCAAATGTGAAGCCGACAAATTCTGGATATATGGTCGAACGTCTTGACCAAGTTTTGATTGGTTTTTTCACGCCACTTTCAGCCATTGCGTTCACTTTTTTCATAAGTTCTGGGCTGACATATGGCATTTTTCTCTCTTTACTCATTTTTCGGCCTCCTAGTTCACTCTCTTAACCATCAAACGGTTAGATTTGTTTTTCTTCTTTCTTGTCTTAAGTCCAAGAGCTGGCTTGCCCCAAGGTGTTTGAGGAGATGCCATGCCGACTGGGCTCTTGCCCTCACCACCGCCGTGTGGGTGGTCGTTAGGGTTCATGGTGACACCGCGCACGCTTGGACGAACGCCCATGTGTCTTTTTCTTCCAGCCTTGCCAAGAGAAACAAGTTCGTGGTCAAGGTTTCCAACCGTGCCGATTGTGGCGCGGCAAGCAAGCAAAACTTTTCTCATTTCGCCTGATGGCAAGCGAAGTGTTGCATATTTTCCTTCTTTCGCCACAAGTTGGAT
>CANQWP010000020.1 GCA_947627585.1 uncultured Clostridia bacterium | reverse complement strand
GGAGGACTTGCACGACATGCACGCGCAAATCATTTTGTCAAACACCTATCATCTTTTTTTGCGTCCGGGGCACGACATCATCGAAAAAGCGGGCGGGCTGCACAAATTCATGAATTGGGACAGGCCAATTCTCACGGACAGCGGCGGCTTTCAGGTGTTTTCGCTTTCAAAACTGAGAAAAGTCAGCGATGAAGGCGTGGAGTTTTCTTCGCATCTCAGCGGCCAAAAGTTCATGATGACGCCGGCGCTTTGCATGGAAATTCAGCGCGCGCTTGGAAGCGACATCAACATGGCGCTTGACCAATGCACAGAGGCGGGCGCGACTTATGCCGAGGCCGAAAAAGCCATGAATTTGACGAAGATTTGGTTGGAAAAGTGCGCCAAAGAGCACAAGGGCGGTGACCAAGTCTTGTTCCCGATTGTGCAGGGGAATTTGTATAAAGACCTGCGCGCAAAATGCGTGGACTATTGCGCACCGCTTGCCAAATGTGGCATCGCCATCGGGGGACTTTCGGTCGGGGAAGAGAAGGCTGTCATGTATGACATGCTGGACTTTTTGAATCCAATTTTGCCGCACAATATGCCGCGCTATTTGATGGGCGTGGGCAGCCCGGACTGCCTTGTGGAAGGCTTTGCGCGCGGAGTGGACATGATGGACTGCGTGCTTGGCACAAGAATTGCGCGAAATGGCACGGCATTCTCAAAAAATGGGAAAATGGTCATCAAAAACTCGCAATACAAAGACGATTTCCGTCCAATCGAAGACGACTGCGACTGCTACACTTGCAAACATTTTTCGCGTGCCTACATTCGCCATCTCATAAACGCGGGCGAGATGCTTGGCGCGGAACTTTTGTCCATTCACAACTTACGCTTTTTGATAAGGCTTGCTGAAAACAGCCGAAATGCGATTTTGGGGGACTATTTCCCAGACTTTCGCGAAGAGTTTATGAAGAAATATCAAATGAACGGCACGTTTTGATAAACAACAGAAACAATCAAAAAACTGCTTGAACTCAACGGCAAAGGGCGCAAGGCTGAGAACCTTCACTAGGCGTTTTAGATTGCAACATTATGAAAAGACTTCTATGCAAAGCCATTGACAAAAACAAATTCCTTCCAAATTTTTTGGGAGGGCATGCCGATTTTGTTGATATTTTGTGATTTATATCTATTCGCAAAAGACAGGTTTTACGCATAAATAGGCTATATTTTGTGTATTATGCTACATAACACTCACAAAATGTAGTATTATGCAAAAAGTGCTTGTTTTATCAAAAAATTTTTTTATTATTCATATTTTGATATATTATGCGCAATTTGTTTATTATCAATTATTTGATTTAAATCGTTTTTCGACAATCTTCTTTCTTTAAAAACTTTTCATTCTGAGCTATTTTTCTTGTCATTCTGAGCGCAAGCGAAGAATCTCCGCTGGCCAAAAACTTTTCTTTTTCAAATGTTTGGCTTTTGAAATATGAAAAAAAGTCCTATAAACAATTGGACTTTTTTCAAATAGTCTTTATAATTTTCTGCGCTGTATTGTCAAAAATCAATCTTAAACATATTTGATTGGCTTTTTGACTGATTTCTTGATTTCTTTCTCTTTCTTTTTGTAATAGTCCTCGATTGCGGCTTTGATGCTTTCTTCCGCCAAAATTGAGCAATGAATTTTGTGTGGTGGAAGTTCGCCCAAAAGGTCGATGACTTGTTTGTTGGTCACTTTAAGCGCTTCATCAATCGTTTTGCCTTTGATGAGATCGCAAGCCATGTCTGTTGAAGCGATGGCAGCACAGCACCCAAAAGTCTTGAATTTTGCGTTTTCAATGACGCCATTGTCGTTGATTTTGAGATAGATTTTCATGATGTCGCCGCACGCTGCATTTCCAACTTCGCCAATGGCATTTGCACCGCGCAAAGCCCCCGCGTTGTGTGGATTTTGAAATCTGTCAATCACTGTTTTACTGTACATTTTTCTTGTTCTCCTTTTCTGGTTGAATTGGTGAAATTGCACGAAGTCGTGCAACAACTTTTTGAAGTTCGTCAGTCACATAGTCGATGTCCGATTTTGAAATGTTTGTTCCAAATGAAAATCTCACAGAGCCCTGCGCAATCTCGTCTGGAATGCCCATGGCTTGAAGCACATGCGATGGCAAAAGCGACTTTGATGTGCAGGCCGAAGCCGTCGAAACGCAAATTCCCGCCAAGTCCAAAAGCATCAAAATGCTTTCGCCCTCAATTCCATAGAACGAAACGTTTGCAATCGCGTTCGATTTTTGTTGTGGGTGGCCGTTGACTTGATAGAATTCAATTTTTTCCGCAAGTTTTTCAAGAAAATAATCGCGTATTTTTTTGAGTTTTGCGTTTGTGACAGCAATGTTTCGCGTGGCAATTTCAATCGCTTTTCCAAAGCCGGCAATGCCCGGAACATTCTCTGTGCCGGAACGTTTTCCGCGCTCTTGGCTGATTCCGCCAAATGTGATTGGGTCGATTCTCACGCCATTTTTGATGTAAAGTGCGCCGACGCCCTTTGGCCCATGAATTTTGTGCGCTGACATGCTCATCAGGTCAATTTCCATGTCTTGCACGTCCATTTTCACGTGTCCAATGGCTTGCACTGCGTCCGTGTGGAACAAAATGTGATAGTCATGCGCGATTTTTGCGATGGCTTTGATGTTTTGAATCGTGCCGACTTCGTTGTTGACCGTCATGATCGAAATCAAAATGGTGTCTTTGCGAATGGCGTGCAAAAGTTCCGCCAAGTCCACAAGACCATATTTGTCCACCGGCAAATATGTGATTTCAAAGCCCTCTTTTTGAAGCTGCTCGCACGCATGAAGCACCGCATGATGCTCGATGGCGCTTGTGATGATGTGCTTGCCCTTGTTTGCGTTTGCATGAGCCACGCCAATCAAAGCCCAGTTGTCCGCCTCAGTTCCGCCGCTTGTGAAATAGATCTCGTTGGCTTTTGCGGCATTTATGGCCGTTTTCACGCGATCTCGCGCACGGTCAATGATCGCAACAGCCTCACGGCCAAGCGAATGAAGCGAGCCGGCATTGCCATAAACAGAGTTGAAGCATGGCAACATTTCGGACATAACTTCGTTGGAAACATAAGTGGTTGATGCATTGTCAAGATAGATTTTTCTTTCCATTTCCTTGTTTTTCCTTTTTTCAGCCTATATTTTATCACGCGCGTTAAAAATTGTCAATAGAAAAGTCAAAAAGTTCATTCTTTGACATATTTTTTCGTGGTGTCCAGCACGTCTTGTTTTTGCCAAAGGCCGATGTGCTTTTCTTTTTGCTCGCCGTCAACAAACAAAATCATGGTTGGAATGCTCATAATTCCAAATGAGCGTGCCAATTTTTCGTCCTCGTCAACGTCAACTTTAAAGATGTGCGCGCTTTCTCCAAGTTCTTTTTGCACTTCTTCCAAAACCGGTGCTTGCATTTTGCACGGCCCGCACCAAGTTGCAAAGAAATCAATCAAAACGACTCCGCTTTTCGTCTTTTCTTTAAATTGTTTTTCAGTGATAATTTCCATTTTTTCACTCCTTTTCAGCATAATTATAGTCCAAAATTTTTCTATTTCAAAATGAAATGAAAAAAGAAACAAAAATTAAATTGAAATTTTTGAATTACGCAAGGTTTCTTACTCTGTTCTCTCCGTCAATATGAAACAACAAATAAAACTCAAAAAAACGGCTCATTTGTCATTCCGAGCCGTGCATGCAATGCTGCGAGCGAGGAATCTCAATAAGCCAGCGAGATAGTTTAGGCATTTCACACTTTCAAGTCCCTGGAAGGCAGAGATTCTTCGCTACGCTCAGAATGACAAAAAAAAGAAGTTGTTGGAAAACAGTTGTTGGAAAACAAAAGAAATTATTGAACAGCAGAGATCCCTCACTGCGTTCGGGATGACGTTGTCAGCTTTTGCGTGACATGAGCCGCAATCACGCAGCCGCACATCGCCGGAAAGTATGAAATGCTGCCCACCGGCCGTTTTTCGTTTTTGTTCGATTTTTCCGCATCAAACGCGCTTTCGTCAAACTTGATTGCCGGCTCATCGCACGTGACAACATCCAAATTTTTCACGCCCTTTTCGCGAAGTTTTTTGCGCATTATTTTCGCGAGGCCGTCATTCGAGGTTTTGTAGATGTCCACAACGCGAAACTGCGGAACGCAAATGCGATTTCCCGCTCCCATTGCCGAAATGATTGGAATTTCGTGAGCTTTGCAAAAAGAAATAAGATCCAACTTGTCTTGCACGCTGTCAATGGCGTCAATGACAAAATCGAAACCGTTTTGCAAGATTTTTGACGAGTTCCGTTCGGTCAAACGCTCGCAAATTGCTTGTGTCCGGCAGTTTGGGTTGATTTCGGCAATTAGATCTCGCATCACGTTCACTTTTGGACGCCCGACCGTTTTTGTTGTGGCAACAATTTGGCGATTTATGTTGCTCTCTTCCACTTTGTCAAAATCGACAAGCGTGATTTGACCGACACCAGCGCGCGCAAGAAGATATGCGACATATCCGCCCACACCACCAACGCCAACAACGGCAACTCTGCTTTTTTCAAGCGTCTTGATGCCATTTTCGCCAATCAAAAGTTTTGTTCGGTCATTCCACATTTTTTCCTCATGTTGCATACTACACAACATATGGTGTATTATGCGTGCATATCACCCCAATATGTTTTATAATACATATTTTTTCAAATCGAATCTTTGGGTTTTGTCCTTGAAGACATTTTGCACATAAGTGCGGTCAATGATCACATCAAGCATCGGGTGCTCGCCTGTCGCATTGAAAGACACGTCCTCCAAGACGCTTTCCATGATTGTGTGAAGTCGTCTTGCGCCCAAATCTTCGCTCGTTTCGTTTTCACGTGCCGCCATTTCGGCAATCTCGTCAAGCGCATCATCTTTGAACACCAAATTGATGTTGTCCACTTTCAAAAGGTTTCCATATTGAACAGTCACGGCGTTTTTCGGCGCGGTCAAAATCTTTTTGAAGTCGTCTTTTGTCAAACTTTCAAGTTCCACACGAATCGGGAAGCGTCCTTGAAGTTCCGGAATCATATCCTCCATCTTTGCGACGTGAAAAGCCCCCGCTGCAATGAAAAGAATGAAGTCGGTTTTCACATTGCCATATTTTGTCGGCACGGTGCTGCCCTCAACAATCGGCAAAATGTCACGTTGCACGCCTTCGCGTGAGACGTCCGCGCTGTTTGTTGCCTGGCTTTTGCCAATGATTTTGTCAATCTCGTCGATGAAGATGATGCCTTGCTCTTCGGCAAGCGCAATCGCCTCTTCGTTGACATTGTCCATGTCGATGATTTTGTCGCTTTCTTCTTGCAAAAGGGCTTCTCGCGCGTGGCGAACGGTCAATTTCTTTTTCTTATGTTTTGGTGGCGTCAGGCCTTCAAACATCGATCCCAAATTGATTTCGTTTCCCCCAAAAGCCATCATCGGCTTTGGCGTTTCCAAAACGACCACTTCAATCATCTCATCTTCGCATTTGCCGGAATGCAATTCTTCAAAAAGCGCATCGCGATTGACCTCAACTTGTGTCACGCGGCGATTTTGAAAGAGTGCGTCCACAAGTTTTTCTTCCACGATCGGCATAACTTTGGCTTCGACCTCTTTCTTTTTGTTGTCCTTCACCATGCGCACGGCAACTTCCACCAAGTCGCGCACCATGCTTTCAACATCGCGCCCAACATAGCCAACTTCGGTATATTTTGTGGCTTCAACTTTCACAAATGGCGCGCCAACAAGTTTTGCAAGTCTTCTTGCAATTTCCGTCTTGCCCACGCCCGTCGGCCCACTCATCACAATGTTTTTTGGAGTGATTTCTTCGCGCGTTTCGGCCGGCAAGCGACTTCGGCGATATCTGTTTCGAAGCGCAACGGCCACAGCGCGTTTTGCTTTGGCTTGGCCGATGATGTATTTGTCAAGTTCGGCAACAATTTGTTTTGGTGTATAGTTCATCTTTTTTCTCCTATTCTTCTTTTTCTCACAATTCTTCCACGATGATGTTTTCGTTTGTGAACACGCAAATTTCGCTGGCGATTTTCAGCGCTTTGAAAGCGATGTCCTTTGCGCCATCATTAGTGTTTTGCAAAAGTGCGCGCGCCGCAGCAAGAGCATAGTTACCGCCCGAGCCAATCGCACAGATTCCGTCTTGCGGCTCAATGACGTTTCCGGCGCCGTCCAAAATCAAAATTTGGTCTTTGTCCGCAACAATCATCATGGCATCAAGTTGTCTTCCAACCTTGTCCTCGCGCCAAGTCTGCGCAAGTTCAACAGCACTTCGCATGAGGTTTCCGGCATATTTGTTCAGCATGCCCTCAAAACGCTCCGAAAGCGAAAACGCATCAGCCACAGAGCCGGCAAAGCCGACAACCACTTTGTTGTTGTAGATTCTTCTCACCTTTCGCGCATTGTTTTTGAAGATGATGCTGTTTTGCATGGTCACTTGCCCATCGCCCGCAACTGCAATTTTTCCGTCACGCTTGACTGCGCAAATTGTTGTCCCCCTGAAAAGATTTTCCATATCAAATTCTCCTTGTTTTTCAAAATTGTTTCTATTTTAATTTTGTTGATTTTCTTCTTTAAAGTCGCATGCCGAACATTTGACGATCTTACCTTTTCGAATCAAATGTTTTCCGCATTTTGGACATTTTTGTCCGGTCGGCATGTCCCAACTCATAAAGTTGCAGCCCTCACGATCCTCGCAGGCATAGAATGTTTTTCCGCGCTTTGATTTGAGAGCATAGACATTTTTTCCGCACTCTGGACACTTGCTGACAGGCTTTCTTTCGTGCTCTTCCAAGCTTTTGATGTTACGGCACTTTGGAAAGTTTGAGCAGCCCAAAAATTTTCCAAATCTTCCCTCGCGAATGACCATTTTGTGCCCGCATTTTTCGCAAATGATGTCGGTCTCAACTGGCTCAGCTTTCATCGAGAGGCCGCTTTCGTCCGCCTTGGTCAAAAGCCCCTTAAAGCCGTTCCAAAAACTGTCCACAACGCTGTGCCACTCATCTTTGTCTTCCGCAATGTCATCGAGCCTGCTTTCCATATGTGCGGTGAATTTGACATTGATGACGCTGTTGAAGAATTTTTCAAGATATTCAATCATCTTTCTGCCAAGTTCGGTCGGCACAAGCGCTTTGCCGTCTTTTGAACAATAGTTTCGCGCGGTCAAGATTGTGATTGTCGCGGCATATGTCGCCGGTCTGCCGATTCCCTTTTCTTCCATCGCTTTCACAAGGCTGGCTTCGGTATATCTTGCTGGCGGCTTGGTGAATTTTTGCTCTTCTTTGATTTCCTTTGCCTCAACATGTTCGTTTTCGGCAAGAGTCGGCAGTTTTTCCATGCCATTTTTGTCTTTGGCTTTGTTCTTTCCGTTTGAATCTTCGCCGTCCGCTGTCTCTTCGACATATTCCTTATAGACCGCTGTGAATCCGGCAAATTCTTGCGTGCGGCCGACAGCCTTGAAGCCATAGCCCGCGCAATCCAAAGAAACGTTGACATTGGAATATTCCGCCTCGCTCATTTGGCTTGCCATAAAGCGCTCATAAATCAGCTTATAGAGTCGGAAATTGTCGCGCGTCAAGCTGTCTTGCACCATTTCTGGCGTCATGCGCATGTTGATTGGCCTGATTGCCTCGTGCGCGTCTTGGGCGTTTTTCTTGCTGGCATAAATGTTTGGCTTTTCTGGAACATAATTTTTGCCATATTTTTCGGCGATAAACTCTCGGCACGCCATTTGCGCATCAACGGAAACGCGTGTGCTGTCCGTTCTGATGTATGTGATCAGCGCAATTTTGCCTTCGCCTTTCACCTCCACGCCTTCATAGAGTTCTTGCGCGGCGCGAGTGGTTTTTTGGAGGCTCATGCCAAGCTTGTTGAGGGCGTCTTGCTGCATTGTGCTTGTCGTGAAAGGTGCTGGCGCATGAGATTTTGTGCGAGACTTTTTGATTTCTGTCACAACAAAATCTTTGCCCGCAAGTGCCGAAAGAATGTTGTCAACTTCTGCGCGATTTTCCGGCTTGACTTTCTTGCCCTTGAACGTAGCAAGCGAAGATTTAAATTTGATTTTGTCTTTTTCGTGAAGCGCCGTGATGGTCCAATATTCTTCTGGCTTAAAGTTTTCGATTTCCTTTTCGCGTTCGACCACAAGCTTGAGCGCCACCGATTGCACCCTGCCCGCCGAAAGTTTTGGCGCAATTTTTCTTGAAAGAATTGGCGAAAGTTTGTAACCCACAATGCGGTCCAAAACTCTGCGCGCCTGCTGGGCATTGACAAGATTGAGGTCAATCGCACGCGGCTCGTCAAGCGCCTTCAAAACGGCCTTTTTGGAAATTTCGTTGAATTGAATTCGGCATTTTGTGTTTGGATCAAGCCCCAAAACATATGCAACGTGCCAAGAAATCGCCTCACCTTCTCGGTCCGGGTCGGTCGCGATCAAAACTTCGTCGGCGTTTGAGGCCTTCTTTTTCAGTTCGCTGATGAGTTCTTTCTTGTCCGGATTGATTTCATAGTGCGGCTCATAGTTGTTGTTAAGATCAATGGCAAAAGACTTTGCCGGCAAATCACGAATGTGACCTTTTGTGGCAAAAACCTCATAGCCATTTCCCAAATATTTTTTCAAAGTCTCCCGCTTTGCAGGTGCCTCAATGACAATAAGTTTCAAAATTTTCTCCCTTTAAATCCCCATCTAAAGTTTTTGAATTTGTCTATGCCAAACAAAACATTTGTGTTGGCAACTTTTTTATTAAACCACGAATTTCCAAAGTTGTCAAACAAACATTAAGCAAATTCACAGGAATTTTTGAATTTTGTGCCAAAAAGTCAAAACTTTGAGGCTCGTTTTTCAAAAGTTCCACAATTTTCTGCTCGTCAAAATTGAGCGAAACAAATTTGTTTTCTTCAAGTTTTTTCTCAAGGCCATAGAATTCAATGATGTCGTTTGGTGAAATTGCGCATTCGGCTTGGCCGGATTTTATCAAAACGTTTGTCAAATCGCTCTTTTCGCTGTTTACGTTTCCCGGAACGGCAAAAATGTCTTTGCCATATTCCAGCGCAAATTCTTTTGTGTGAAGCGTTCCGCTTTTAAGGCCCGCCTCAGTGATCAGAATGCCGTCACTCACGCCCGCCACAATGCGATTTCTTCGCGGAAAAGTGTATTTCTTTGGCTCAAAAGATGGCGGATATTCCGTAAAAACAAGCCCGCCTTTTTCAACGATCTCTTTTGCAAGCGAAGTGTTTGTTGAAGGATAGATGTGATTGAATCCACTTCCAATGATGGCCACCGTTTTTCCGCCAACGTCAAGCGTGGCGCGATGCGCAATTTGGTCAACGCCATAGCAAAGCCCACTGACAATCACAAGGCCAGCCTCCGCAAGTTTTTTGGCGAACTTTTCAGTGATCACTCTGCCATAACTTGTCGGCAAGCGCGTTCCAACAATCGCAAAACATCTTTTTGTCAAAAGCGAAATGTCGCCTTTGGCATAAAGCACAAGCGGCCTTTCCGGCAAGTCAATCAAGGAGTTTGGATAGTCCTGCGAGAAAATCGTCAAAATTTGTATGCCCGCTTTTTGCATGTTTTCAATCGCGTTGTCCAGGGCTTGCCCGTCATATGCGTCTTGCAATTTTTTGATTTCCTCTGCCGACAAGATTTTTTGCGCGAAAGGACCGAAAAGCACCTTGTCCAAAGAAAAATCTTGAAGCTCTTCCAAAAGAGCCTCTTGCTTTTTGTTTGGAATTTCATGCATTGACATAAAAATCAAAAATCTGTCTTTTTGCGAAATCACTTTTGCTCCTTTTTTTTGCATAACACCACAAAATGTGGTGTATTATGTGCATATCACCCACAATATGTATCAAACGCTCCAATATTTTCTGTCAAGGCTTCGATAAGAAATGGCCTCGGCAATGTGTTGCGGCAAAATGTTTCGCTCCCCTTCCAAATCGGCAATTGTGCGAGCAACTTTCAAAATTCTGTCATGAGCACGAGCGGAAAGTTTCAAACTGTTGAACGCCTGCTCCATAAGTGCCGCACATTCCGGTGAAAGTGTGCAAAACTTTTTCATTTGCTGAACAGTCATTTTGGCATTTGAAAAGTTTTTTGTGTTTTTGAAACGTTCAAGTTGAATCTTTTTCGCTTTGTCAACCCTCGCTTTGATTGTGTTTGAACTTTCTTCTGTCCCTTCGCTGTTAAGTTCGCTGTATGAAATGCTTCCAACCTCAACCTGAATGTCAATGCGATCCATAATTGGCCCAGAAACGCGGGAAAGATATTTGTGAATTTGCATTGGCGAGCATTTGCACCGATGGTCAACAGAGCCATAATATCCGCACGGACACGGGTTCATGCTTGCAACCAGAATGAAATTGGCGGGATATGTGATTGTTTGATTAAGACGCGACACTGTGATTTGCGCGTCTTCCATCGGCTGACGAAGAGTTTCAATCATCTGTTTGGAATATTCCGGGAATTCGTCAAGAAAGAGCACCCCGTTATGCGCCATGCTGACTTCGCCCGGCTTGCTTTTGTTTCCGCCGCCGGCCATGCTGATTGTTGTGGTGGTGTGATGAGGGCTTCGGAAAGGTCTTTGCGTGACAATACCTTTTTTCAGGTCAAGTTCACCGGCCACAGAATGAATTTTTGTCACTTCAAGCGCCTCTTCAAATGTCAAGTCCGGCAGAATTCCAGAAAAACATTTTGCAAGCATGCTTTTTCCACTTCCTGGCGGCCCAATCATCAGCACATTGTGTCCGCCCGCCGCAGCAATTTCAAGCGCGCGCTTGGCTTGTGCTTGGCCTTTCACATAAGCAAAATCAAGTTTGTTCTGTGACGCTTTCATCACTTCGTCAAAAGATTTGATTTCAATCGGCCTGATTTCATGAGCATTTTCGCCATTCAAAAAGTCAACAACTTCGCGCAAGTTTTCAAGCGCATACATTTCAAGACCGTCAATAAAGCGCGCCTCTTCTTCGTTCTCTTTTGGCAAAATCACCTTTTTGAAGCCCATTGCTCGCGCAGAAATCAGCATTGGAAGAACGCCGCGCACCTTTTTGATGCTTCCGTCAAGTGAGAGTTCGCCAAGGAATATGTAATCTTTGTATGCTCGCCCATGAATTTGGCTTGACGCCGCCAAAATTCCGACTGCAATTCCCAAGTCATAAATTGGCCCTTCTTTTTTGGTGTCGGCCGGCGCAAGATTGATGGTGTAATGTTTGACCGGATATTCAAACGCCGAGTTTCGAATGGCGGACTTCACGCGCTCTTTCGATTCCTTCACGGCCGTGTCGCCCAAGCCCACGATGTCAATG
>CANQWP010000019.1 GCA_947627585.1 uncultured Clostridia bacterium | reverse complement strand
CTTATCGCAGCTTATCACGTCCTTCATCGGCGCCTAGTGCCAAGGCATCCCCTATATGCTCTTTGTAGCTTTATCATTGGATTTTCTTAGCATTTTCACGATTTGCTCTTCCATATAAGAAGAACAACTCTTTCTCGACTTTTAAAGTATGCAAATATTTTTCGTATTACATTTAAATTTTGATAACAAAGTTTAAACTCGTAAATATTTGACTTTTAAATCTTCATAAATATGTAGTTGTCAAAGAACTTTTGCTGATTTGTCGAATCATCGACCTGCACCCCTTTGGTGCGTCAGCATGCATATTCTAACATAATCAAAATTTGTTTGTCAACAGTTTTTTCAAAAAAAATTTAAAAATTTTAAAAATTTTTTGAGATTTTTTCAAAAACTTTCGACGCCCCGCCGTGTGTTCGCAAAATCGCCATTTTTTGACCAAAATTTTCTTGACATTTTTGTACTTTTTGAGAGCTTTTCATAAAAAAATTTTGAACTTTGGTCAAAGATTTTCGCAAAAATCAAAAAAAGAAGAGGACTTCCTCTTCCGTAAACGTTTCAAAAACACCTTTGTGGCCTGTGATGATGTTCGGTTCATCGACTTGGCCTCTCTTTGGCCTCTCTAATATCATAATAATATATTATTTATAAAACAAATTATATAGGTCACTCCGCTTTTTCTTTCGCTTGGCCGGCGCTTTGCAAAGCTTTGTGCGGAGAAAGGAAAATTCCTTTAAGATGCTCTGTCGTCAAGTTTGGGCATGCTCCAAAATTGCCAGCATCAGCCTCGTTGATCAAGTCTCTTGCCATGTTTTTGATGTATAGTTGTCCCTCTTTCATAAACCTGAGACCATAGATTGCAACTGCCTTTTCAATTGCATCCTCAACCATTTCTTCTGTCCCTGGTTGTTTGGAAAAATCACCCACCAACGACTCGTTTTTCAAAATTTTCACAAGTTCAAGCGCCTCGTCAGCATAGCCATATTTAAGCGCTGGCGTCAAAAGCTTTTGTGAAATTGAAAAAACATATTCTTGCATTCTTGGTGACAAGTCATATGTTGAAAGCAAGTTTAAATCGCGAGCAAGTTTATAATATCCTTTCTTCTGCTCAGAAATTCTTTTTGCAATGTCATAAGAATCGCGAGCAAACCTGTCGCTCACAAAATTTACAATCCCAAAATTTTCTTTCATGCTTCTGTAAAGCGGCTCAACCTGCTTGAACCAAATTTCCGCCAAATGGTTTTCCATTTGACTTTCAAAATTGCTTTTACTCTCGTTCAATGTCATAAAGCCCATTTTTTCTCCCACATAAAACTATAATATTCCCAACAACTTTTTGTTGTTTCTTGTTTCAAGGCAAAACCGCGTTGATTATACTCCATTTTGCCGTCAGAAGTCAAGAGCTTGTGCAAAAAAGTTTTGTTGAGCATTTGTCCTCGAAAAGAAAATCAAGAAAAATCAAAAAACGCGCAAAAAAGCCGCATTTTTGCATGTATTTTTGTCAAAATGGCTCAATCTGCGTTTGATCTTTCTTTCTGAGACTTGTTTTTGTCGATGAAGCAAAAATGTTGATTTTTCACATTCGCCCAATATGACTGACCCGTTTTCAAGTTTCCACGAAAGAAAAACTTGGCGCTCTTGGTCTCTTCCTCACCCTCGACCCGATATTCGATGTCATAGAAGTTATATCCCAAAATATTGAGAAGCGGATTGATGTAATAGAGCGAGTTGTTGATATACACAATTCCAATCATGACAAGCACCAAGACATAGACGCAATATGCGCTGACAAGCGAAAGATCAAGCGGAATGGCAAAAAAGACAAAAAGCGAAAAATAGCCCAAAAAGTGCTTGTCTGTGATGTTTTGCTTTGAAATAATTTGGATTTTCACCGATTTGTCGGTTGAGAATTTGACATTCCAAAAAAGCCCGCCCACGCCCGCAACAATCAACAAAAGAAGCGTGACAAAGTTAAGAGTGTTCAGCACGTTGAAAGTGAGATTGTGATTGACAATCTCCACAATCAGTTTGACAAACACCAAAACATACATTGGCACAAAGGCACTGATATATAAAAGCAAATTTTTTAAAAAATTCATAAAAATATTTTTCCAAAAAAATAAAAAAATAATAAAAAATAATTAAAAAAGCGCTTTTTTTGCACATTTTTTTAATTTTTATTTTTTTTAATTTATTTTTTTTCGTTTTTTTCTTCAAGCAAAGCTGCCCGATTTCAGCGGCTTTGGCGCATTTAGGCAAAAAGAATGTATTTTAATGTATATTTTATATATAATAAATTTAATAAAATATTATCTTTATTTATTTTGAAATTGTTTTTTTTTGTGATAAAATAATTTCGAATTCAAGAGAGGTATTTTTATGGAAAGAAAAAAATTCATGATTAAAAATGTTTTTTACATAATTTTTGCCTTCATGCTTGCTGGCGTTGGCTTTTTGTTTTTCCCAAAACCAGAAGCCGCTTCCGCACTCAACATATCCTCGGTCGAGCCTCTTGGCAACCAGAGCCTGAAAGCGCGACCTTTCTTCTTGCGTGAAGATTTTGTCATCGATGAAGACACCTCTGCTGAGCAGAAAGAGCAGGCTTATGGCGACTCTCTCATTTCAAGCGACACATTTCTCTATTCCGCCCAAGCAAAAAACTCTCTTAGACTTTCTTTTGACTATAACGGCATTGAAAACGAACAATACAATGACCAAGAAATTTTCAATTATGTCTTTTATCCAAACTTGAGTAACCGCGCAACTTTCCTGTTTTTTGCAAACATCAACCCAACCTTGAAAATCAACGGAAAAACAATCGATATAAGCAGTCAAGGGAAAAAGTTTGTTGACCCAACCGAATATATGTTTCCAAATGCCAATCCAAACGATCATGAACAAAGCGCCGACCCGCACATCGAAATTTTTGAAATGGTGTTTGATGCTGAAGGCGAAGGTGAACATTCCATTTCCCTTTTTGATGGCGAAAACTTCGTGGAAGGCGTGTATGAGCTTTCAATTGAATATACAATTTTCTCCACCACGAATGGAACAAACAGCTTGGAGACCATCACCTTTGAAAACCAAAGCTTCACTGAAACCTACAGTTTTTATGTCACGAATCGTGGAGACTATTTGACCAACAATCGCCCAAACATGAAAAACGCCTCTTTCGACCACGCAATCAGCCTCGAAAGTGACCTTCAACCTGATGCCTATTTGCTTTACAGCAACTTCTCTTCAAAGTCAACATCTTCGACCGCTGCTGGCGACCTTGCATCAGAGAAAAACAAAATTCCTTACATAGAATATGACTATTGGCGTTTTGAAGCCGACATCACCAAAGAACTTTCAAACGTTTTGTCAAGCGCTTCTTTGAGGCTGAACACCGACCAGCTCAACGGCCAGGAAGAAGACGCCGTCGTTCCCGGTGACGATTCCGACGCAAGCATCGTCAAAACAAAAATCGACACAATAAACCACACCATCAAGGTGTTCTTCACCGATGTCGGAGTATATAACATCGTTCTCAAGCCAATTTTGGTCGTTGAATATGGCCAAGATCAATCCACAGTTTGGCAAAAATATGAGCTCAATGGCGTTGCAAGCGAAATCAAGACGTCCAAAGTGCATATGTTTGGCTATCAACTTTTTTACACCGACTTTGACAGTGAAGCTGATCAAAACAACGTTCGCCCTATCAAAGAGATGAAAGATTTTGATTTGACGACCGAAACTTTTGTGGACGGCGCCGATGTTACAAGCGAATTTTTGTATGCGAATAGTTATTATCAACTTGGAGACAACAGCTCAAGTTTCTTCACTCCTCAAAACATCTTCAGCTTCATCAACAAGACGGAAACTGATGGCTCTTTTGCATATTCCCCAGTGAAAACAAATCAGACCCCGCTGAGTTTTCTTGCCAACGCCACCCTCCTGAGCGGAAACGGCTCTCAATTCTCAGGTGTTGAAAGCACAATCTATACAACGGCAAACATTGACACATTCACAAAGGTCAACACCGCAAAATTGCAAGGCGAGACAATGTATCAAGGCACTTTTGATGGCCTTACACAAAACACCCCAGGGAAATATGTCTATGTTTTGAGATATAACTATTCCAATTTCAATTTGAATGAAAGCACAACCGGAGGAACTCAACTTTTTAAACAAATTTTCTTCTTTGAAATTGACAAAAACGTTCCTGAAATTGAGATTGTCGCCGAAAACGGAAAAACCGTTTCAAAAAACATGTTTTTAAATCAGTCAGTGTTCATAACTGACACAACAAATTTGAACAAATATAACAAAGACGTCACCATTCAAGTCTATGGCTGGGACTATGCCGCCGGCACAAACGGTCAGTGGCTGAGCGGATATACTTCACGTGGACTTTCTTTCGACGACCTTACAAGCTTTGAAGGCGACAACGACAGCCGCCGAACTTTGCCAAAAACGGCAAATGGAAGATACACCGTGCGACTTTATTACACCAACGAAATCAAAAACCACCCAGAAAAACTTGATTATGACACGGGAACGGGATATTTCAGGCAAATCACTTTCACAATCGACACAAACCCAATTGAGGGCATCAAAGCAAGAAACTTCCAACAAATCAATGGCACGTCAAAATATTTCTTCCACTCCGACATTGCTGATGATAACTTCTCGACAAATCAGCCAATCGCTTTCAGTTGGAACAAGAAATTGAGCGGTGCAAAAATGTGGGCTTATTATCGCTATTTCCCTCTTCAAAATGGGCTTCTTGGGCAATATTATTCTTCAACCAACGAAGAAAAAGTTGAAGAATTGTTGACATATATGGTGAACAATGAAACACTTCCTGTCAACAGCATTTTGGACCTTCGCACAAGCGTTGACAAAACTGACGGATCAAACGAAAAAGAATATCGCAACTGGCTTCCATATGCCGGAAACACCTTGGAACTTGACGAGAACAATTTGGACAAGCAATATGTTCTCTCAGACGCTGGACTCTATTTTCTTGATGTTTATGACGCCGCCGGCAATCACAAGCTTGACGTCTTTATGATTGACAACACTGCTCCAATTTTTGCAATTCATGACGACAATGGCTATTCAATTCCAACCTCACCTTTCATTAACTCTAAAACGACGCTATATTGGGGAAAATATAAAGCAATTTACATTTCCGGCTTAAACGAAAATCTCTACACGGGCCAAGACTATGAAACCACCCATCCTTCCATCTCTGACCTCACCGACGAAATATATAAAACACATGACGGCAAGGCCAGCACAGAAATCTATGAGCTTATTCGTCAAAAGCTTTTTGACAAAAAAAGAATTCAAAATTTGAAACCAACAATTAATGCCGATTCTTCAGCAGACAACGTAAGTTCTTTGATTTCAAATTATGACGGGCTTTATGTCACAATTGAAATTGAAAACACGAGCTATTATATGGAAGGCGTTTCATATCAAAAACAAGACGGCGTCTTCTCACATGAGTTTGATGCCAAAGCAGAAATCACTTACACAGTTTTGATTCGAGACAAGTCCAACACGAAAAAATACACCCAGTGGAACGACGACGCTGAACAACAATTCACATCATATTACAGTGCAAAACAAACAATTATTGTAAGTTTCGACACATCAAGATTTTTCATACAATATCAGACAAACGATCAAACAACAGAATATATCACTTCAAACAATGTTGAAAAACCTGATGACGAAACTCTTGTCACATATCTCAACCCAACTCGCCTCAACAAGCCGCTTGAGCTCACTTTCAGACCAACCGATTCTTCGAACGACAAGATCCAGGTTGAAAGCGTGACCATCACATATTATGAATTTAAAGCGATGTCCAAACTGGTGCCGGACCCTGCGGATGAGCCGGACACCGAAGGAAACACAATTGCAAGAACAAAATATTGGTATTATGCCTTTGATGACGCAAAAAATGAGCCTCAAAAGCTTTACACCTTTGAAGATGAGGGAGACACGCAGACAAGGACAATTCAAATAAGGCCAAATGAAGACAATGTCACCGCCCCGGGGAAATACGTCATCACAAGAACATACAAAACTGACAATGGATTCATGCACAACGCTGAAGACTACACAACCAGGACCTATGTTTTGATTGTTGACCGAAACGATGTAATCTCAAATCAGCGACTTGTTGATGATGCAAGCGGGAAAAATCACAACGAAGATTTGGTCGGCGGCGACATCTTTGTGGCAATGTATGATTCCGGCTCAAATTATGACCTTGTTGTCACATTCCCAAACAGCGAAAAGAGCAACACAAATGGCGCTTTGCTTTACAGCAACAACCTCAACACAAACGAACTTCCGGTCAAACTTTATGTCCCACAATTCAAATACACAACCTATGTTGAAAAAGCCAGATTAAGTAACGGATATGAATTTGACGTGAAATATGACTTTGATTCCGAACAAGTTGTTGTTGAGGGAGACACAACAAAACTCGACCTTGACACAATGAACTATTATCAATTCAAAGAAAAGAACTTGATTCGCGAATATGCTCTTTATGCAGAGATCTACAAAGACGTCAATCCAGCAATTTCCTCTGCCACACCAATTGCTGTGACTTGCACAACTCCAAAACAACCTACTCTCGACACTGTCAAGGCTGCGGCTGACGGACACGGCTTCCTCAAATTCTTCAATTACAATTCCTCTGATGAATATAAAATCATGTATCAGCCAGGAACTTATTATGTGAGAATTTATCAAGGAATGTTTGGCACGGGCACTGACGAAAATCTTTACACAAAAACCTTTGACTTCAATTTTGTAATTGAAAACACAACCCCAAATTTTGAAGTTACAACCACAAATGGTCAAACTCTAAACAACACCCCAGCCAGCAACAATGCACCACTCACCTACTACACAAATCAATCGAAATTGAACATCACGTGGGAAAAATCTCGAAACGAATTCATGGCTGACATTGACGTGACTCAAATCAAGTTTTCAACAAGAAACAACATGGGGGTCGGAGAGGACTTCTCTTACAACCTTGAACAAAATTCCTATTCCAGAACTCATCAAAACATTTGGGACACAATGCCAAAAGAAAACAATAACATATATTCCGGAATTTTGGATTTGCAAACTCTTCTTGGCGTTTATCAAAATGGCGGACACGTGGACATCACAATGCAATACAAAAACCATGACGTTGCCAAAGACGAGAATGGCAACAATCTATATTCCACAATCACAAAGAGAATCTACATCGACCTTTGTGCTCCAAGCAACAATGTTGAATCTCTGGTGAACAAAGCCTTGCAAGATACACCGGCTTCGATGGGTGAGCTGTTCAATCATTCAGCTTTGAGGACATATCTGACAGCAAACAACAACACTGTCACCACCGACCTTCAAAACACTTCCTACAACATAAGCAACGGAACCGATCAAAACATTTTTGCCTATTATTCTTACAGTGTAACAAAGGATTTCATAAGAGATCTCAATGCAAGTGAAGAAGACGCGACAGCATATGTAAAACCTTTCAAAGTTGGCGACATCAACACAAAATACACCACAGACAAGAGAGAGACCTCTCCAAGCGAATTTAATCCAAACGACTTCACCCTTGTCACAACAATGCAAGAACTTGATTCAAACACTTATTATGAAGTTGTTGAAATCGACAGGGCCGGCAACATGGCAATCTACACAATCTTTGTTTCTGACCTTGATGCAAATCAAAACTTGATCACCTATGTGGACGAGGACAACAACGAAAAAGCTTACACGACCGAAGATTATAAGCGCGCTTTGGCATATCCAAACGCCATTCACAACATTTTTGCCCGAACGGGCTTTGAGCTGCGCGGAATCAACTTCTTTGGAGACGAGTGGGCAAGACTGCGCCTTACAACTTACAGCCGAGGCGAAGATGGAAATGTAACTTCAAACATAACCAATTTGATGTTGACCCCTTATGACAAAAACTATGCCTATATCTTTGCTGGAAACGGCAGTCCGGCCCAAAAGATTGCAATTTCAAGCTTGATTGACGGAAAACAAAGCCTTGCACAAAAACATAAACTTGAAATTTTTGACCGACTGAACGGCACTCAAACAGCTTTCTATTTCAACATATACAACACCCCGCTCACCCCAATGCCAACAAGCACCTCAAGCCAAGAACTTTTAAGTTTCCAATATGTTTCAGATGACAAAATTCACAACACGACGCTTTCTCAAGATGCTTTTGTGATTGGAATGAAAATCACTGTTGACGGAAGGGCAATTTATAGCGATGGCGTAAATGCTGATAATGTGCCACTTCAAGTGAAAAACCCGTTGGGCTATGCAAGTTTGTGGAAAAACTTTGTTCAAAATCCATCTCAAACTTGGCAGTCAGACGAACTTGTCAGAGTTTATGTAAGAGACAATCAACTTTGTTTTGAAGTCAATCCAAACTATTCTTCAGTTTCAAGAAATTCACGTGTCGTATATGAATTTACTGACAACTATGGTGTGACCTACACCGAAACCCATATCTTCCGCGAAACAGTCATCAGCAAAGAAGTCTCCTCTGCAGATGAAACAAGAAATCCGTTGTATGCTTATTTCGATAATGCTGCAGTAAGACTCAATTACATCATCAAAGACGGCTTGCAATACAATTTCAACGCAAACAAATATCACGTGGAATATTATGAAATCGCAACAAATGAACAAGGCACATCGAGAATTCAACCACTGCACATGTATCGCGATGATCCAACTTTCAATGGTGGCATCACAACCTGGACATTCCACACAAATCGATCGCAAGCAGAGCAATATCGTGACAACTTTGTTTTGGTTTTGTATGACCAACTTGAATATGAAGAAAGCGCAAATGGCATTGAGGGCATTTCGCCTAAGAAAGAAATTTACTTCACTTTGTATGACCAACTTCCAAGAGAAAATCTCAACATTTCAGAAGCGAACAAGCCTGGTCAATTCCAACTTCGCGATGTAAACAACAACTTGATTCCTTCTTCCACACTGGTTGATGGCACGCAAGGCTATTATTCACAAGTTCGCGTCACATTCAATCCTCTTAACGAAAACGAAGCTTTCATTCCTGTGAAATTTATGTATCGCACAGAAGATTCCGATTGGAAAGAATTGACTTCGGGCACGCGCCTCCAGAACACATCGGGTGGACTTGAAAAATATTACTTAAAAATTTGGTACGATGAACAATATCTTCACAATGAACTTGGCAATGGTGCATATGTTTTTGAAAAAGTCCCAGAAAGCCAAATCTTCCAATTCAGCTTGTCCACGCTGACGTCAAACTATTGGGTTGAAAAGACCATTGATGGCGAAACAACAATTGTGGAAAAAGCAGAACACAGTTTCCGTTCTCCTGACCCTGGAAGCACCTATCAATGTTCAAATCACTACATTGTGAATGCGGCTGTTGGAAATGTTAAAATCAAGGTCAACAACGAACAAAAAATCACCGGATATGAATCGCCAGAACGCACTTGGAGATATACGGTAAACGAACAATTGATTGTAAGTGAAAGATACTTCTTGACAAATCGAAACAGCATAAATTACGAAGTGCCGGTGTTTGAAACAACAGTTGTCATCACGTACATTCCAAATGAACAAAACTTTTTGTCATCATTCTTCACCCTTGACACAAATGGCACAATAAACACCAACGAGAACATGGTGAATGACCTGCGCACTGCCGAAAAGATGTTGGTCGTTACAAAAGACGTCGACATGGACAGAACACAAATCATTTGGTCCAAATACTTCGTCATTCCGGAGAACGAAATTGACATCAAAATCAAGTTAAGTGGAAAGGAAATTGAACCTGTTGTTTACACAAAGACTGTTGAAAATGAAGAATGCAAATACATTTATCTGACTTATTCTGGCCTGTACTCGATTCAGTTTGTTGATACTGCCGGCAATATTCAACGTTTTGCAAACAAAGATTCAAACGGCAACTTGATCAATTATGAGGACACATTTGAATTCATTTTCCTTAAAGACGTTCCGTTCACAGTCACCTACACAAACCCAGAAACTGGAGAAATTGAAACAGGCTTGCCTGTCAAACAGGCCGTTTATAATGACTATGTAACTTTGAAAATTGACCCGGCAACTCTGACAAGATTCTATCGCTCCGACGGATATCCAAGCTTCTTGGATACAGAAGAAGATCCAGAAACTGGAACAAGAAAATATCTTGTAAAGCGAAACGGTGAAGTTTATCAAAAAGAATTTGAAAGTTCAACAGAATTCACTTTTGATCAACCAGGTTTTTATGAAATTGCCTTTGCAAGCGTAAGCAATCTGCCAAACGTTGGAAGCATAAGGCAAGAGACATATCAATTCACAATCATCAATCAAAACGAATATAAAGTCTCACACGTGTTTAACAAATATGCAAACTATTATATTGAAAAAATTGAAAAGAAAAATGTAACTTCGTTCGTTGACATCACTCAAGCACTTCTTGAAACACTTGATGTAGACACCGTGATTGTTGGCAAAACAACCTACATGACCCAACTTCCATTGTCATATTTGGATGAAAAGACTGGCGCTGGCGAATATTTGATCACCATAAACACAAACAACCGTTTATATGGCCCAACAAACATGACTTCACGCTTTACATACAAAGTCAAAATAGATTCTGGAAACGCTCCACTTAGGATTTCTTTGAAAGAGGGCGAATCAACAACGGGATCAATTTCGGTGACCTACAATTTGTCAAACTTGTTCCTTGAAATGGGAGAATCAACACTTCGCATCGTTCGACAAACAGACAACGGCGGATATGTTGAATCTTCAAGAGTTGAAGTCGACAGTTCAAGCACCGGAGAAAGCCAGCTCACAATTTCGACAACCGGGACTTACTTCATTCAAATCTTGTCGCCA
Organism: uncultured Clostridia bacterium; assembly: GCA_947627585.1. Classification (GTDB taxonomy): domain Bacteria; phylum Bacillota; class Clostridia; order Christensenellales; family UBA1242; genus Caccovivens. Next base: position 854 of record CANQWP010000019.1, on the reverse strand, counting down.
AGCGGAAACTTGCTTTTCACCTACAAAGTGATTCGCAATGAACCTTTAAACGCCGCTGCAATCATTGCAATTGTTGTTGCAGCCGTTGTCCTTGTTGCAGTGATCTTCATCATCATCAAGTTGAGAAAACGAATCTCTGTCAAGTGACATTCTTACAACAAGTTTCTTCAACTCTTTGCAAGACTGATTTGCAAGCAACAAAAAAAGACCAAATTTTTGGTCTTTTTTTTGCATTATTTCTTCAATTCTTTGTCAAGTTTTACTTTTGAAACGATGAAGTAAATGATCACTCCTGCAAGCACAAGCACTGAAATGACAATCAAGATTGTTCCAATAATTTCATATGTCATGGCTGTGTCACTTGTTCTTGAAACAACTTCAAAATCAAATGTTTGTCTTGCTGTGTTTCCAACAGCATCTTGAACTTCAATTGTCAAAGTGTATGAGCCAACATTGTCAAGAGGGAAGTAATAAACAAGTCCTTCGTTGCTTGATGGGTCAACATATGCATTTGTCGAGTTGTTATACAATTTTACTGTTGGTTTGTATGAGAATGTTCCTTCCGCAAGAGCATCAACTCCGGCATCTTTGAAAGCGATTTCTCCAAGATCAATCTTGATTGATTCTGTTTTCCCAATTTCATATGTCTTTTCAACAAAGTTATCTGGGAAAGTCATTTTTGGAGGGGTTGTGTCGCCAACTGCAATTTCATAAGTCTTTGAAGAATCAAGTCCGTTTCCTCTTGTGTCACAAACTGTGTAGGTGATTCTGTAAGTTCCGTCGCTCACGTTCGGGAAGACATATTCATGATCTTTAAATGCTTCTTCTTTTTCGTAAGTTACGTCTGCACCTGA
>CANQWP010000018.1 GCA_947627585.1 uncultured Clostridia bacterium | reverse complement strand
AGGCCGTCAAAAACTCCGGCAAGAAGCAGCACAAGCGAGCCGACAATTCTGCCTGCGCCCAAGAAAAACTCGCTCATGGCGTTGCTCTCCAAGATGTGAGAGTGAAGTGACAGCACGCGCACAACTCCGGCACGACGGCTGTCCGAAATGGACATCAAGATGACGTTCAAAATGGCATAAATTCCATAGAAGAGCAAAATTGTCACCTGATTTGTGGCGGAAACGATGCCAATCACGGCACAAGAAACAAGCGAAATTGTCGGCAAAATGAACCACATTGACCTCTTTTTGCGATAGAACTTCAAATAGAAAAACATCGTTAAAAGTGAGCAAGCGGTGAAGATGGATTGAAACATTCCCAAACTTGAATTTGTGTGGAAAGTGAAAATGACCAAAATTGTCACGAGCGTTGTGAAGCAGTCATATGATGCCCCGCGGAAGAAGTTTTGGACATAGACCAGCCAGAGCGGTTTGGTTTGTTTTCGATTTTGCACCATATATTTTGTGAACTTTGGAAGATTGAACTCCATTTGCACCGACTTTTTTGGCCTTATGAGAAACGAGAACATGATGAGCAGTGCCGCCACGCCAAACATTATGTATGTGACATATGAAAAGTCAAGGTCGGCAATGAACCCCAGCGAAATTGGAAAGGCGATGTACACCATTTGGAACATGATTTTCTTGACAGCGAAAAATTTAACTTGATGTTTGCTGGAAATTGTTTCTGCGGTCAGGCCGTTATATCCCGACGAGAAAAATCCCCATGCGATGCCGTAAACTGCGGCAATCAGCGGCACAAAAGTCATCAAATTGTTCTGCAAAAAATAGACCATCAGCACCACGCCCGCCAGCAAGATTGAGCCGATTGAAACGAAGATGCTTTTGTTGATTTTGCGCAACAAAAATCCGCTGACAGTGTATGAAAGCACAATCATGGCATAATCCACAATATAGAAAAGGGCAATGCTCATGATTTGCTGGGACATGTTGACTTGTTCTGCATCAAAATTTGCACTTTTCAAAATTTTTGAGACGAAAAACAAATCAATAAAAATGCAAATCACGGCTTGCAAGCAGTCGCAAGCGATGATGGAGATTCCGCTGAGATTAAAAATCCCACTTTTAGTTCTTTTTGCCATTTCTTTTCCTCTTTAGTGCCATACGAATGAAAATCTTGACGATTTCAAAGAATGGAATGATCAAAAATCCGCTTCCAATTGAAAGGAGCCATTGCCACCAATTGATTGGACATACACCCATTGCTGTTTGAATCGGCCCAAGCGGCAGCGCAACAATTGCCACCGTGAGAAGCGCCGAGCCCAAAAAGGCAAGGTTGAGCCACATGTTGTCGAAAGGATTTTTTGAGAAAATTGAATTGATTTGGCTTTTCAGGTTGTAAGCATGGAAAAGTTCAGCAAACACAAGGCTCAAAAAGCAAATTGTTGTGACAACAGTTGGGTCTAAATGATATAAATAAGTCAAAAGGCAATATTCCAACAAAATTTGCACAGTGACGAAAAGTCCAGAGCAAAAGATGTTCACGCCCGGGTCGCCCTTAAAGAGACTTCCGGTGTTTTTGATTGGCTTTCGTTCCATGATGTGCTTGCTTGGCTTTTCAAAGCCGATTGCAAGGCCCACAAAGGTGTCGCTGACAAAATTGATCCAAAGAAGAAGTGCCGGCGTGAAGAAATGCCAATCTCCGCCCGGATTTGGAAGCGCCACCAAAATGACTGAAAGCACGATGAGCTCGGCAAAGGACGTTCCAAACAAAAACATCAAAATTTTCAAAAGCGTGTCATAAATTCTTCGGCCTTCTTTCACCGCGCCAACAATTGTTGCAAAGTTGTCGTCAGTCAAAATCATGTCGGCGGCCTCTTTTGTGACGTCAGTGCCGGTGATTCCCATGCCCACGCCAATGTCAGCGGCCTTGATGCTTGGCGCGTCATTCACCCCGTCGCCCGTCATTGCGACAATCTTGTCGTTCTTTTTCAGCGCCTTGACAATTTTCACTTTGTGTTCTGGCGAAACGCGCGCATAAACGCGAAATTTCTCCACGACCTCACAAAACTTTTCGTCATCAATCTCGTCAAGTTCTCTGCCGGTGATGACCTCGCTCTCGTTTGAGCAAATTCCAAGGTCTTTTGCAATGGCAAAGGCGGTGTCCTTGTGGTCGCCGGTGATCATGATGGTGGTGATGCCCGCTTTTTTGCAGGTCTTGATGGCGTCTTTCACTTCTTCACGCGGCGGGTCAATCATTCCCACAAGCCCCAAAAAGCAAAGGTCAAATTCTGTGTTTTCTGAGGTTGGCTTTCCAATTTTGTCCACAAACTTTGCCGCAAAAGCAAGGTTTCGAAGGGCTTTTGATGCAAACTCCTTGTTTTTCGTCAAAATTTGCTCTTTGTCCGCCGCCGTCATGCGCCTGATTTTTCCATTGTCCAAAACGCGATTGCATCGGCCAAGAATGTTGTCCACAGCGCCCTTTGTGTAGGCCACAATCTTGTCGCCCACGCCGTTGAACGTGGTCATAAGCTTGCGGTCGCTGTCAAAAGGAATTTCGCTCAGGCGTTTGAATTCGCCGTCCAGATTTTCTTTGTTGAGTCCGTTTTTGTAGCCATAATGCACAAGCGCAATTTCTGTCGGATCGCCAATGCTTTCAAGTTTTTCGTTTTCAAATCTCACTTTCGTGTCATTGCACAAAAGCATGCAGCGCAAAAGCTCGACAAAGTTTCGATTGTCCGCAAATTTGTTCTCTTTTTCCACTTCGTCCAGCGTCAAAACATTTTCGACGGCGCTTCCTTCCACAATTTCTTCATGTTTTTGCTCGTTGAGTTTTTCGCACGCCTCGTCAAAAAAGAAGACTTTTGTGACGGTCATTTTGTTGAGTGTAAGCGTGCCGGTTTTGTCGCTGCAAATCACTTCGGTGCTGCCCAAAGTTTCCACGGCCGGCAAAGTTTTGACAATGGCACGCGCCTCGCTCATGCGCTTCACGCCCATGCTCATTGTCACAGTGTTGCACGCCGGCAAGCCCTCCGGCACGGCACAAACTGCGATCGCGATTGCAATTGAAAACGCCGAAAAGACATTTGCGCCCGTGCACAACTGAACAACAAACACTGCAAGGCAGACAACAAGCACAATTGTGGTGATGATGACGCTTGTCTTTTTGATTTTTTTTGTCAGCGGCGTGACAGTGTTGTCCATTTCGGCAAGAGCGGAAGCGATTTTCCCCATTTCGGTGTTCATGCCGCTTGCAACAACAACTCCAACTCCGCGCCCATATGTGCAAACACTGCCCATGAACGCCATGTTGATGCGGTCGCCGAGCGTTGCACCCTCGCCAAGCACGGCCGATGCGTCTTTTTCGATGGCGACGCTCTCGCCGGTCAACGCACTTTCTTCAATTTTCAAGGAATTTGTTTCAACAAGTCGCAAATCTGCCGGCACAATGTCGCCCGCTTCCAAAAGCACAATGTCGCCCACAACAAGCTCTTCGCTTTTGATATGGCACGACCTGCCATTTCGCAAAACTTTGCAATATGGCTTTGTCATGTTTTTGAGCGCGTCCATCGCCTTTTCACTTTTTCGCTCTTGCAAAAAGCCAATGATGGCATTGAAAAGCACAACAAAAAGAATGATGCCGGCGTCCACAAATTCGCCGTAACTGTGCTCCACTGCGCCAATCACAACACTGACAACACAAGAAAGAAGCAGGACAATGATCAAAATATCCTTGAATTGTTCCAAAAATTTAACAAAAGCGTTTTTGCGTTTTTTTTGCGCAAGTTCGTTTTTTCCGTCATGGTCAAGGCGCTTTTTTGCTTCTGCGTGAGAAAGCCCCTGCGCCGAAGAAGCCACCTTTTCCAATGTCTCGCTTGATGTCTTTGTGAAAAAACTTTCCATATTTCATAGTATAACAAACAAATCAAGTTATAACAAAATAAATAATTGAAAAATTTTAAAAAACTTTGGTCATTTTTGCCATGATGTCCGCCTTTTTGACAGAAAAGTTTAAAACGAATTCGCCAAACAAAAAACAACAAAAATTTTCAAAAAGGGTATTGATTTTTGTGTAAAAATGGATTAAAATGAAGGCATAAGAAAACTTTGAAGGAGTTTGATAAGATTTTATGTCGAAAAACAAGAAACTAAACAAACACAAAGGCCCTCTCAAAATGGCTTACAGGAATTTCAACGACAAACGTTTTGAAGTGGAAGAAAGTCCAAAACGTTTGCGGGGGGGGGGATTTTGCATACATTGCGCTTGACTCCTGCGCCGTCATCAACATGGCAAAAGTAGACTGTCATGCTTTTGACACTGCTTTTTGCAACAGAAAAGAAAAAGCGTTGAGAGATAACCTTGAAGATTTGAAAAGTCACAGCGCCATCAAAAATGGATATGTTTGCGACAGGGGAAGATATGTCCTTTGCGTTGTCCCTGCCGTTTTGGAAGAAGTTGACATGAACGGCAAGCAATTTTCTGAGGTCATTCAGCGCCACTTGAAGAACACATATTTGATCATGAATGTGAAGCCAGAGTATAAAGAAAAGTTTGATGAAATCACCGAAAAAATCATGCGCGAATTCAAAAATCATGACTTGTTTGTGAATGGCTTTGGAAACTTTATGGAACATGACGCCCGCATCACTGCCCAAGCCGCAATTTTCAATCTTGCAATTGCAAGCCAAGACAAACATTTGATCGAACAGTCCAACGGCCATCGCGAGCACATCAAATTCTGCTGTGCAAAACATTTGCAGGGTGACCACAATGGACATCAAGCCTTGCCAATGGCGCTTTGTGAAATCATGAATTTGATTCGAAACAACATCTCTCTGCCAACACTTGAAAATGCCTTCTTTTTGACCGATGAAACGCGCAAACAGTTGGAAAGGTTGAAATATCCTTTTGACGAATGTTCTCGTCCAAATCCTTTGCTCAATCTTGTGCAAAAAAGCAATGAAAATTCTTCAAACAAAACAATTCAATTTCAAAGCCCAATCCTTCCAGCTACCTTTGCTTTTGCAAGACAGCATGAATGACAAAACCGGGCAAATTTATTAAATAAAAAAAAGAAAAAAACAACAAAAAACCGCCAATTTTGACGGTTTTTTGTTCTATTCAATTTTCAAAAGCAAGTTTTTTCCGCTTATTCTTCTTCAGCTTCAAGTCTTGCAATTTCTTGCTTGTATGTTTCAATGTCTTTCTTGAGCTCTTCGTTTCTTTGGCTCAAAACGCCATACATTTTTTCCAGCAAAGGATATCTTTCTGCGTTCTCTGCCATGACTTCTTCACAGTGTTGAACAGAAAGTTTAAGTCCGTCCAAATGATCCAAGTCTTCCGCCAATTTTTTGGCTTTTTCTTCATCAATATCCGCAAAGTTGTTGACGCCATAAAGCAAAACTTTCTGTCGTGCAACAAGGGCTTCTTTTCTGCGAAGTTTCTTTTCGTCACGTTCGTGCGCTGTCCAAATTCTGCGGAGTGGGATATATTCTTTTTTGCATTGTTTAAATTCTTTTTCGGTTTTTGCAAGTCTTTCTTCAGCTGCTGCAAGTTTTTCTTTAAGTTCGTCAAGAGTCAAAACGCCTTTTTGAGGTTTTTGTGCTTCTTCCGCTTGTTTTGCGTTTTGTTCAACAAGCGCGCGCTTTGCTTCTTCAAGCTCTTTCACCATGATTGCATATCTTTCTTTTTCAGCAAGAAGGGCTTGTCTTTCTTCTGACAAATTGTCAGATTCTTCTTGTGTCTCGGAAGCTTTTTCTTCAACAACATTTTCTTCTGCTGTTTTTTCTTCTGTTTCTGGTTCTGATGTTTCTTCAGTCACTTCTTCGCCTTCGGCTACTTCGACCTGCGTTGTCTCTTCTTGCTTCTGCTCCTCTTCGTGTTGCTCTTCAGCTGGAGTTTCCTCTTCTTCCTCGCTTTCTTCTTCGTCTTCATCTGCCATTTCAGCCTGCATGCGACGAATGAGTTCTTGGCGTCGCGCTTCGAGATATGCTCTTCTTTCAGCGTTCAAACGTTCTTCTTCAGAAATTTCGTTCTCCGCTTCTTTGTGTTCTTCTTCGGCTTTCACTTCATCAACTTCTGTAAGTTTTTCTTCATCAATCATTTTTTCAGGTTCTTCGGCAGTTTTTTCTGGCTCATCAAAATGCACAACAACAAGTTGTTCTTCCTGCTTTGGCTCTTTTTGTCCAAAATTTGGAACTTCGTCAACATTCTTGTGCGATTTTGTGATCATGGAATTGATTGCTTCACCAAGGAAATAAACCACAAGCGCTCCGGCAACAACAACGGCCAAAATGATGAAGATATCCAAAATGATAGCGTCCAAAGCCACAACATTAAGCATAGATTTAAACATTGCAATTCACCTCTTTTCTTTTTTTTGCAAATCACTTTTGTGATTGTTGATGAGTGTCAAGCGAACAACTTTCAAACTTTTGGTGGAGACGGAGGGAATTGAACCCTCGTCCGAAAACAAAACAAAACACTTTTCTACATGTTTAGTTTGTGATTAAATCTCATTTTCAAATCACCCACAAACAGGTTTTGAAAACCATCCTTTATGATTTTTTGCGCTTACAAAGGACACTTCACGCAAAGTTTTGCCAAATTTGATGCCCTGACCCTCAAGTGGCAGCCCAAGGCAGGACAGATTGAATTTCTCAATCAGGTCGTCATTTATTTCAATTAGGCAGCATAAGCAGCATTGAAAGAAACAACATTGTTTTCATTGTTTGCGTTTATTCGCAATGCTCCTGTTTAAGGTGTCGGCGCCCCACCACATGCTTTGCATATTTTGTCTAGATCCCCGTCGAAACCAAATCGTCCCCGAAACAAAAACAGTCAAATTGATGTTTTTGTGCGCTTTTTTTCAAGAAAATTTCAATTTTTTTGCAAAATTTCTATGATTTTTGAGTTTCTCTTTCAATTTCGCGTTTGATTGACTTTTCTTTGAGCGAAGCGCGTTTGTCGTAAAGTTTTTTGCCTCTTGCAAGTCCAATTTCCACTTTCACGCGACCAGCATCATTCAAATAGATTTTTGTCGCGATGATTGTGAAACCTTTTTCTTTCGTCAGACGTTCGAATTTTTGAATTTCGCTTTTTTTCAAAAGCAATTTTCGAGTTTTTCTTTCGTCCGGTTTGAAAGATGAGGTTTTTTCGTAAGGTTTGATGTATGCATTTTTGAGGAACATTTCGCCGCTTTTGATTTGCACAAAACTGTCCGCCAAACTTGCTCCACCGGCCCTGACCGACTTCACTTCACAACCTTCCAAAACAATTCCAGCCTCAACCAAGTCTGAAACGAAGTAATCAAAGAATGCTTTTTTGTTGTTTGCTATGACCTTCATTTCCACTCCTATTATATCACTAATTTTTTGATATTTCAATACCCTTTTTGAAAAATTTTAAGAAATTTTCACTTTTTTCACGTTTTTTTATAAAATTTTCGCAAAAAAGAGTCAAATTCTTGAACTTTTGGCGTTTTTGCAATAAAAGATTTTGTTAAAAGTGGCTACAAAACGGCGCTTTTTCAAAAAAATCTTCTCAAAATCTTGAAAATTTTTGAAATTTTGTGCTCATTTTTGCAATTTACACAATTTTAAAATCAAGATTTCGTGTGTGCAAGTTTACATTTGTCAACTGAACTTTCACTTTGTCGCCGATTGAAAAGACGTGCGCGCCACCTTTAAGGCGAAGCTGTTTGTCAAGAAAAAGATATGTGTCCTCCGGCAAATCTTCCACTTTCACCAAGCCTTCGACCGTGTTTTCAAGCGCCACAAAACAGCCAAAGTTTGTCACCGACGAAATTGATGCGTCAAACACCTCTCCCACGCGGTCTTTCATGAGATAGGCTTTCCAAAGGTCATCCACATCGCGCTCCGCCATGTCAGCATTGCGTTCGCATTGCGAAGACTGCTCGGCCGACTCAAAAGCAAAGTCGTCAAGTTCTTCTTTGCGCACATCAGAAAGTTTCCCGCCGCAATGCAGCCACTCTTTGATGATGCGATGAATGGTCAAATCTGGATAGCGCCTGATTGGCGAAGTGAAGTGACAATAATCGACCAGCGCCAGCCCAAAGTGCCCCAAATCTTTGTTGGAATATTTTGCCTTTTGCATGGATCTGAGGACAATTTTGTTGACGACATCTTTGGCGTTCAAGTTTTCGACGTTGTCCAAAATCTCTTGAAAATAAGCCGGCACAATTTCGTCCGGAATTTTTGGATAAGGCACGCCAATCCCTTTCAAAAAGTCACAAACAGAAAGCACCTTTTCTTTTGTCGGCGCTTCGTGGACGCGATAGACAAACGGCACACCAAGCTTATGGAAATGTCTTGCCACCGTCTCGTTTGCCAAAACCATAAAGTCTTCAATCAGCCTGTGCGCCTCATTGCGCTCCCGCCTTGTGAGGTCCACCGCCATGCCGTTTTCGTCAAAAACAAACTGCACTTCTGGAATTTCCAAGTCCAGTGCCCCGCGTTTTTGAGTGTTTTTCTCCAAAATGTCGCAAAGTTCTCGCATCAAAAGGAAGTCCTTTTGAAGTTTTTTCGTCTTTTCGTTCAGTTTTTCGCCCAAAATGGCCTCGTGCACCTCTTTGTAGGTCAGCCTTGCCACGCTTTTGATGAAACTTTCGCAAATTTTATAGTCAATCACTTTGCCCGAAAAATCGACCTTCATGATGCATGAAAGAGTCAATCTCTCCACCCCTTCGTTGAGCGAGCAAATGCCGTTTGAAAGACTTCGCGGAAGCATTGGAAGCACGGAGGTTGGAAAATAGACGCTTGTGCCGCGCTTGAACGCCTCTTCGTCAATCACAGAGCCTTGCGGGACATACTCGCCCACGTCGGCAATATGCACGCCGACTTCAAAAAACTTGTCAAACTTTTTGATGTGAATGGCGTCGTCCAAATCTTTGGCGTCGGCACCGTCAATTGTGAAAGTTCTCTCTTTTGAAAGGTCAAGACGACCTTTTTTCTGCTGCTCACTGATCGCTTTTGGCACTTTCTTCTCCGCCTCAACAACTTGCGACGGAAAATTCTCAAAAAGCGCGTGATCGCGAATTATGGAAAGCTCCAGCGCTTTCACGTCGTCTTGAAAGCCAAGGATTTCGTCCACGATTGCTTTGACTTTGCCTTTTTCTGTGCGGACAATTTTTGCCAAAACTTTCATGTTTTTTGAAAGTTTAAGCCCCGTTCTTTGCACAGGAATCTCAAAGGCGATTTTGTTGTTGTCCGGGGCAAGAAAAAAGTTTCCGCCAATTTCTTCAAGCGTGCCGACAACACTTTCAAGTTCTTTGAAAATTGACGCCACTTCGCCGTCACAGCCGTCGTCCGTGTGCGCCATGATTTTCACAATCACTCCCTCGCCGTCAAGTGCGCCAAGAGTTTTGTTTGCTGGCACAAACACATCACTTGAAAAGCCGTCAACTTTCACAAATCCAAAGCCTTTTGCCGTGCCAAAAAACTCCCCTTTCACATAGCCATGCGAAGGAATTGTGATGAATTTGTTTTTTCTTATCTCAAAAATGTCGCCATTTGAAAGCAGCGAAAAGAAATTCTTTTTGATTTGTTCTTCGTCAACTTCAAGTGAAGAAGAAAGAAATAAAAATAGTTTGTTTATGTCAGAAAAAACCAAACTATTTTTATCCAAAAGCGCCAAAATACTTTTTCTTATGCTCATTTTTTGTTATCAACCTTTTCCGCCCGGCACCAAAAGAGTGACAAAATACAAAATTATGCACACAACGGCGATGCAAGAAAAGATGACGGTCAAAAGGTGAAGTTTGCCGTCGCGCGAACCGCCCTTGTTTTTGGAATAATAACTTTCTTGTTGTCCGGTGATGACGTCGGCACCATTTGAATCTTCATTTTGCATAAGTGTTGTGACAATCAGCACAATTGCACAAACCACAACCAAGCAAAAAAGCACAATGCGAATGATTGGAAAAGAAGATGAAATCCAAGGTGCGACCAAAGATGGATCGCTTTCAAGTAATAACTTTTTCATAAAAACTCCTTAATAGAACAAAACAAAATTCATTAAATTCTTGCCAATGCAAGCACAAGAATGATGGCAAACATGACCAGTGTCAAAACAAGCGAGACCCATTTGAAAGGTTTTTTGTCTTTGTTGAATTTGTTTCCTTTCAAAAAGCCCAAAATGTTGACGAGCGCCACAATGGAAAGCGCACACATCACCAAAATGTAGGTCAAATCTTTCCAGCCAGTCACCCAAAGTGAGAAATCATCCCAAATATTGCAAATCATTGACATCATATGAATTTTTCCTTTTACTGCAATATATTAACACATTGCGCGAAAGAAAACAACTCTTTTTTCGAAAAAATGGCAAAATTTTGAGAATTTGGGAGTCGAAATTGCCAAAAATTTATCAAATTTGCATAAAAATTTTGAAAAAGAAAACGAATTTGTTATCATATAAATGAATTTTAATAAAGAAAAGGATGGACGAACAAATGAACAAAACAAAAATTGTATGTTCAATCGGCCCAACGAGTGCAAAAGTTGAAATTTTGGAAAAAATGATTGACGCCGGCATGAATGTTGCGCGTTTCAACATGAGTCACGGCACACATGAAAGCCACAAAGCATTGATTGATGCCGTGAAAGAGGCGCGCAAAAACAAAGGTGCTGCGGTTGCCATTCTCATTGACACAAAAGGTCCTGAAATTCGCATCAAACAGTTTGAAAAGGGCAAAATTTTCTTGAAAAATGGCGAAAGTTTCACCTTGACGACCGAAGATGTGGTCGGAGACGAACAGCGCGTTTCGGTCACCTATTCAAAACTGCCAAAAATCCTTTCAAAAGGTGCAAAAATCCTTTTGAACGACGGCAATATTGAACTTCGCGTGGAAAAATCAAAGGGCAAAAATGTGGAGTGTGTTGTTGTGAATGGCGGCGAACTTTCAAACAACAAGAGCATAAATTTGCCGGGCATAAAGACCGAGATGACCTATCTTTCCGCTCAAGACAAAAGCGACTTGTCGTTTGCCAAAGAGATGGAGGCCGACTATATTGCCATTTCTTTCGTCAATTGCTCCCAAGACGTGCTTGACGTGAAAGCATATCTTCAAAAAATTGGCTTTGAGGACGTGAAAATCATCTCCAAAATCGAAAGTGACGAGGGTGTCAAAAACTTCGATCAAATTTTGCGCGTGAGCGACGGCATCATGGTCGCGCGCGGAGATTTGGGAGTGGAAATTGACTTTGAGCGCATTCCCGTCCTGCAAAAAGAGTTCATCAAAGAGTGCAATGAGGTCGGCAAAATTTCCATCACCGCCACCCAAATGCTTGAAAGCATGATCGAAAATCCACGCCCGACACGTGCGGAAATTTCGGACGTTGCAAACGCCATTTTTGACGGCTCAACGGCCATTATGCTGTCCGGCGAAACGGCTTCCGGCGCGCACCCTGTTGAGAGCGTGCAAACAATGAGCCGCATTGCGCTTGAAACAGAAAAATATGCCGAAAAACAAATGCCAGCCATTCAAACGCACAACACGAGCAAAAGCCTTGGCTATGCCGCCTATGCCCTTTCGCAAACGCGCGGAGTTGAAGCCATTGTGGTGGTCACAAAGTCCGGCACTGCCGCCAAAAACATCTCGCGTTTCCGCCCAAGTGTGCCAATCATTGCCTGCACGCCAAGCGAAAAGACGTTCCACAACATGAGCCTTTTCTATGGCGTCTTTCCGGTGCTTGACAAAGAATATTCAAAAATCGAAGCGGTCAACGAAAGTTCCCTTCAAAAAGCGCTTGCCACGGGTCTTGTGAATGAGGGCGAAAAAGTTGTGCTTGTCAGTGGCGCGAAGGCAGGCAAAAGCGGCACCAGCACCATGGTTGTGAA
>CANQWP010000017.1 GCA_947627585.1 uncultured Clostridia bacterium | reverse complement strand
TGATGCGGTCAAAATTGATTTTTTTGCGATCAAAAAACGCCATAAATGACTTGTAAAGTTCTGGGTGCGTGCTGGAATACATCGCCAAATTTTGATTCCACTTTTCGTGATTGAGTTTTCCGCGCCTTGTTGTTGCCATGCAAAGTTCTCTCACGTCGCTTGGAATGAAAAAGCTCTCTTTGACTCCCAAATTTTGTTTAAATTGAGAAAGTTCTTCTTGTGAGAGCACGGCAGAGTGAACTGCCGATGTGCCTTCTTTTTGTGTCCCAATTCCAATCGTCGTGGAGAAGATGATGATTGTTGGCTTTTTGCTCTTTTTTGCGCGAGCGATTGCCCGAGAGCAGAAAAAGTAGCTGTTTCCTTGTGGCACGCGAATGACGTTCCAGCCCATTGCCGAAAACTTCTTTGCAACATTTTCGCGATTTGCAAGCCCCAAAGAGCCATCAATCGTCACTTCGTTGCTGTCATAAAGAAGAATAAGCTTGTTGAGTTTCAAATTGCCTGCCAAACTGCAAGCCTCTTGCGCAACGCCCTCCATCAAGCAGCCGTCCCCGGCAAAACAATAGGTGTAGTTGTGAATGATGTCAAAGCCGACAGTGTTGAAGCGCTCTTCCATCACCGCCTCGGCGATTGCCATTCCAACAGCGTTTGCCACGCCCTGTCCAAGAGGGCCTGTGGAGACTTCCACGCCTTCCGTTGTGCGATATTCCGGGTGACCCGGCGTTTTTGAGCCAAGCTTTCGAAACTCTTTCAAATCTTGGAGCGAAACATCAAAGCCAAACATTGAAAGAAGAGAATAATAAAGCGCGCTTGCGTGCCCGGCGGACATGACAAGGCGGTCTCGCTTGAGATAATCCGTGTCCGAGACATCAAAATTCAAATGGTCCTTGAAAAGTGCAAACAAGATTGATGACGCGCCAAGGCTGACACCCAAATGGCCGGAATTTGCGTTTGTGATTGTCTCGGCCGAGAGCGCTTTCAAATAGTTTATTGCTTTTTGATTTAAGTTCATACAATTCCTCCAAGTGCGTTTATGATTTTTTTGCAAACTTTTTTCGTTTCCACTTCTTCCACGTCGATTGTCAAAGTGGAAATCTTCTCCAATTTTTGTGTTCGGCTTTTGTAAGCCAAAGAGTTCACTGTCCCGCCATGTTTTTCGACATATTCTTTTTTGAGTTTCAAAAAGACGACCAGACTTTCATATTTCAATATATCGAAGTTGTTTGCCAAATAATCAAAATTTATCGCCACCACGACATTTTCGAAAGAGGCAATGTGAGCGATGACCTTTTTTTCTGCGCCTTCCAAATATTCCTTCGTGCTGATTTTTTTGAGCGCATCTTTGTCAATCAGTTCATATTCCACCAAGTCTTTTGTATCACAAAACATCATGTCAAGTTCTTGCGACAAGGTTTTTCCAACTTTTTTGGAAAATTCGTCACAAAGCGAAACTATGACAACTTTGTTGAAATTGGTGTCCATGCATATATTCTATCACAAACTTTTGATAATACAAAATTTTTGAATAAATTTATGCTTTTTTTGTGCCCCTTAATTTTTCTTTGGCGATTTTCCTTTCTTTTTGAGCAGAAAATTTTTGAGAAGATGGCGACACATAAATGAAGCGCATCAGCACAAAAATCAAAAGCGAAAGCAAAATCACAAGAAGCGGAACGTCAACAAAGCCGCGCTTTGTGCAAATCAAAAACTCCCCGTTGCCCTTCACGCCAACGCCGATTGTTCCGTCGCTTTTTGTCACATATGTCTCTTTGACGAGCGCATCTTCAAGGCGTTTCAAAACGTTTTGAGACGGGTGAAGTTTGTCGCCGGCGCTTATGAACGCATATTTTGGCGAAAGCGCAGCAAGAAAGTTCGGATAGGTGGAATATTTTGACCCGTGATGCGCCACTTGAAGAAAATCGACCGAAAGCGAACGATTTTCATTTGCAAGCCTATTCATAAGTTCTGTTTCGCGCGCCTGCGGAGCGTCGCCGGTGAAAAGAAAGGTCTTGCCGGCATAGGACAAAGAGATGTATGGCGAAAATGAGTTTGTGTCGCTGCCATAATTGTCCTTTTCCGCCGCAAAAATTTCAATCGTTGTTTGGCTCTCAAAATTTTTGTCACTTTCCACAAAAACTTGATTTTCAACAAAGTTCATTTGGCAGTTTGGCTCTGCATAAATCGCCTCAATGGCCTTGAGATAAGTGTAGGTGTTTGAAACAAGATATGGAAAGTAGTTTTCTTCTTCCGGCACGCAAACTTTTGGGCGCAAGACGCTGTTCACTTGAAATTTCTCCAGCACGGCCACCACTCCGCCAGTGTGATCGGAATCGGGGTGAGTCAAAATCATCATGTCAATGTCGTTCAAGTTGTTTTTTGAAAGAAGAAAATCAAGGTCTCTCACAAGGCCCTCTCCACTTTCAGCTGTGCCGGTGTCAATCAAAATTGAAAAGTCGTTTGGAAGGACGACAAAAGTCGCGCTGGCTTGCCCGACGTCCAAAAAATAAACTTGCAAGTCGCTCCCGAAAACTTGCCCAAAGTTGTTGAAATAAAACTGAATGTTCTGTTGATTGATCACCAGAAGCACGATGAAAATCAGCAAAATCAAAATTGAAATTGCTTTCACAATGGACACATTTTTCAAACTTGAAAATTTTTCTTTAAAATTTTTCACCGACTTCTTTTGTTTTTCTTATTTTTTTTGAATTTTTTATTGCTTTTTTTAATATTTTATTAATATTTTTCTGCTCGGAATTATCGAGCGAATAGCGATTTTAATATATTTTTTTAAAACTGTGTTTTTTTATTATCTTTCGTTTGTTTTTTCTTTGTTTTCTTTCTTTTTTTTAAATAAATTCAATTTCATCTTTGTCAAAATCTTTCAGTTTTTTCTTCCTGACGCGTCCTTGAAAAATTTTGATGATTTGTGGCATAAGGTCGATTGCGTTGCGATAGCCCTCCTCCACCATTTCGTCAATGCCTTTCAATTCGGTCGATTTGAAACGCTTGTTGTCCGTTGCAATCATCACGTCCGCGCAAAGATATCCTTTCACCGCGTTGCTCTTCATCAGTGTGCGGATTGTGCAGCCCAAAACGTCCAAGACTTTTGTGCTGTCCGTGCCGTAGGTTCGCGTGCTGTTGCAGTCCACCGCAATCACAAAGTCGCAGCCAAAATAGCGCGGAATGTTTGCCGGAATTGTGTTTTGAAGGCCGCCGTCGCACAAAAGCCGGTCGCCAAATTCCACAGGTTGAAAAATGCCCGGCACGCAGCAACTGCCCGCCACCGCTTTTGAAAGATTGCCGTGGCTGATGCAAACCTCTTTGGTCGTTTTGATGTCCACAGCAACTGCCGAAAAAGGCGTTTTCAGGTCTTCCACGTTGATGTCGCCAAGTGTGTCGGTCATCAAACTTTCAATTCCGTCAGTTTTTGACGGCATGAAAAAGACCTTGTTTGTGCGAATGTCTTTCACTTTCAGCGATTTTGCAATGTCATAAAGTTCGTCCCACTTTTTGCCGCTTGCATATGCCGCACCAATAATGCTGCCCACGCTTGTGCCACAAACATAGTCAAATTTCAGTCCATATTCTTCAAATGCTTTCAAAACGCCGATGTGCGACATTCCGCGCGCCCCACCGCCGCCAAAAGCCAGCCCAATTTTAGGCTTTTTCTTCAAAAAAATGTTCATGAAAATATTATAACAAACTTTTTGAAAAAATAAAAAGAAAAAAAACGGCAGCAAAAAAATAATTAGAAAATTCTTCTTTCTAATCAAAATTTTTATTCAAAAAAAAGAGAGCAAATTGCTCACTTTTCTTCCTTAAATTCATCGACGATGATGTCCATGTTCTCGTCCGCCAAAACGCGCACTCCAAACACACCGTTTTTAATGCAAAACGCCGTCTCTTTGGCAAATTTTGACGCCATTTCAAGTTCTTCTTTTGTCGGCTTTCCGCCACGCTGAGTCCTTCCAACAATTTGATATTTCACATGGTCAAAGCCCAAAAGTTCATTCAATTTTTGCGCAATTTTTTCAATCGGCTGAATGTTCTCGCGCACAATTATGCATGCGCTTTTGTTTTTGACAAAGTTTTGCAAGATGACATTTTTGATTTTTTCAAAGTCTAAGTCTTTTTTGTCCGCCACGACATAGTCCGCATGCACACGTTGCGCGACCGCTTTTGCGATGGCCGGGCAATATCTTCCCATCACCTCAAAAAGACAGGAATTTCCCATGCTTTCGATGCTTGGCATGATGCTTTTCACGGCATAGACACTTTCGTTGACCGCCGTCGAGAAGCCGATGGAATAGGCGCTTCCAAAAACGTCGTTGTCCACCGTGCCTGGCACAAAAATTGTGTTCACACCGTTGTCAAAAAGTTCTTTCGCGCCTTTTTCGCTGCCGTTTCCGCCAAGAATGACCACGCAGTCGAACTTTTTTGCGTTTTCAAGCGCCGCTGCAAAAGGTTTTTTCTCTTGAAATTCCGGACATCTTGAACTTTTGATGACCGTGCCGGCGGAGTCCTTGACGTTTTTGCTCAAAACTTCCTCAAGCGGAAAAATTTGATTGTCAATCAACCCCTTGAAGCCGGCAAGTGCAAAAAATACATCTCCACGAAAATGAGAGTTGAGGTCGAACAAAAATCTGTTCATTCCGGAGCCGTCTCCGCCACTGCACAAAACCAAAATTTTCATCTTTTTTCTTCCTTTTTGTTAAATTTCACCCGCTTGTTTTTTTCAGTCACATTTGCATGTTTTTTTGTTGACTTATTGAGATTCTTCTCTTCGCTCAGAATGACAGCGGAAATATATTTCACCCAACAACAATGTTTTCGCTTCCAATGATGCCCGAAAGTTCGTTCAAAAGATAGTTGTTGATTTGCACCGGCTGCTGATAGACAAACGTCTTGTCGGTGTATGAGCACTTGATGACCACCTTTGCCTCGCCCGGATAGGACGCGATGGAGTTTTTCACGCGCGAATAGATGTCCGGATCTTTTGTGTTGAATCTCAGGCACAAGCGATTTTGTTTTGCGGCATTGCCGGCGCTTTCTTCGTCTTCTTCTTTCCAAAGCGAAAAACTGTCCGCCACAAGCGACGGCGCCATGCCGTCACGAATGTTGATTTTTCCGCGCACGGTGACAAGGTTGTCCTCCTCCAAAATGGAGCGATAACGCGAAAAGGCGTTTGAGAAAACTGTCACTTCCATTGTGCCTTTCAGGTCTTCCAATTTGAGATAACACATTTCTCGTCCGTTTTTTGCTCTTTTGCGATTGACTTCGGTGATGATTCCGCCGCAAACAACATTTTGACCGTCCACAAGTTCGAACTCGCTGGTCATTTCTTGCTGCTCGTCGCTTTCGTCACTCTCCAAGTTCTCTTGCATCTCCACTTGAAGCATGTCCGACGAAAAATTGAAGTTCTCAAAGCGCTTGACGTAGTCTTGAAGCGGGTGTCCGCTCATGTAAACGCCAATGATGTCGCGCTCGTTTTTCAGGAGCGTCTTTTTGTTGAACTCTTTGATGTTTGGATATTCCACCTTGTCCGCAATTTGCTTTTCGCCAAAGAAGGAAATTTGCCCAAGTTGGCCGCTCTTTTTGTCCTTTTGCGCGCGGTCAATGATGTTTTCATACACAGCCATATATTGTGAGCGATTGTAGCCAAAGCAGTCAAACGCCCCGCTCAAGATGAGGCACTCAATCGCCTTTTTGTTCACTCCGCCAATTGCCACGGCGCGCGTCAAAAAGTCTTCAAAACTTTGATATTGCCCGTGTTCTTCGCGCTCCTTGATGATGCTGTCCGTCACTGCCGTCCCGACGTGTTTAAGGCCGCCAAGTCCAAAGCGAATGGCGTGCCCCTCGGTCTTGAAATATGTGCCCGACTTGTTGATGTGCGGCGGAAGAGGCTCAATTCCTTCGCTTTTTGCAAAGGAGATATATTTTTTCAGCTCGTCCGCTTTCATGATGCGGTTGTTCAGCACCGCCGTCAAAAATTCTGTTTCATAATAACATTTGAGATATGCCGTTTGATATGCCACATATGCATATGCCGCCGCGTGCGATTTGTTGAAGGCATATTTTGCAAATTCCTTCATTTCGTCAAAAATCTTCTCGGCAACCTCTTTTTTGTGCCCAAGTTTAATCGCGCCCGGAATGGAGTGCTTTCCGCTCGGGTCCTCCCAGCCGTTGACAAACTTCACGCGCTCGGCGTCAATCTTGTCGACCTGCTTTTTGCCCATGATTCGACGAATGTTGTCCGCTTGGCCAAGGCTATAGCCGCCCATGACCTGAAAGATTTTCATGACTTGCTCTTGATAGACAATGCAGCCATATGTAACATCCAAAATGTCCTCAAGACAAGGGTCGTCATACACAACGTGCTCTGGATCTTGTTTGTTTTTGACAAATTTTGGAATGGAGTCCATTGGCCCTGGTCGATACATCGACACGCCGGCGATGATGTCTTCCAAACAGTTTGGCTTGAGGTCTTTCATAAACTTTTTCATGCCGGCACTTTCAAGTTGGAACACGGCATCAGTTTTTCCGGCCGCAATCATGTTGAAAACGTTTGGATCGTTATATTCCATGTTATAGAAATCAAGTTTGACGCCGTGATTTTCATAAACATAGTCGCACGCCTTCTTGATATCCGTCAAGTTGGCAAGCCCCAAAAAGTCCATCTTCAAAAGCCCAAGATGTTCAAGTTCAATCATGGAATATTGTGTCACGCGCTCGTTGTCCGTCTTTGCAACAGGCACAAAAGAAGCCACGTCGTCCGGCGCAATCAAAATTCCGCATGCGTGCTGAGAAGTGTTGCGCGGCACGCCTTCCAAAAGGCTGGCAATGTCAATGATTTTTCTCATGTGCGGATCGTTGTCATACACTTCCCGAAGTTCTGGAACGATGAATTTTTCATTTTCCGGCTTTCCGGTCAAGCCGAAATAATATTTCAGCACTGGCGGCTTTTTGATGCCGTCAGGCAGTTTATTTGGAATCATTTTTGTCAATTTCATGACGTCAGGAATTGGCGTTTTCATCACGCGCGCCACGTCACGAATGGCGTTTTTGGCCTGCATGCAGCCAAAAGTGCCAATGCCGGCCACGTGCCCTTCGCCATAACGGCGTTTGACATATTCCACAACTTCTCCGCGGCGCTCCGTGCAAAAATCGACGTCAAAGTCGGGCATGGAGACGCGCTCTTTGTTGATGAAGCGCTCGAAGAACAAATTATATCGCATCGGGTCAACTCGCGTGATGCCCGAGCAATATGCCACCAAACTCCCCGCGCCGCTTCCGCGCCCCGGCCCGACAGGAATGCCGGCTTGATTTGCAAAGTTGATATAGTCCCAAACAATCAAGAAATATTCCACAAAGCCTTGCTCTTTGATGATGCCAAGTTCCATTTCAAGACGGTCAATCAGCTCTTGCGTCACTTCTTTATAGTTCCTGTGCAAGCCCTCATATGAAATTCGGCGCAAAAACTCATATGGCTCTTCGCCGGTTGTGGTGACATATTTTGGAATGTGATTTTTGTTTGCTGGCAATTTATATTTTTCGTCAATTCCGTGCACTTCGCCCAAGGATTTTGTTTGAATGATGACCTCGCACTTGTCGGCAATTTCAAGTGTCGTGTCCAGCGCCTCTTCAAAGCCGGCCATTGCCTCGCGCATTTCTTCATATGTTTTGAGATAAAACTCGTCAGTCGAGAACTTCATTCTGTCCTCGTCGTCAAGATATTTTCCCATTTGAATGCACATTAAGACGTCCTGAAGTTCGGCATCTTTTTTGTAAAGATAATGCGCGTCATTTGTGACAACAAGTTTGATTCCAAACTTTTTTGACATTTCGGCAAGATATTGATTGACAATTTTCTGCTCCGGAATGCCATGATTTTGCACTTCAAGATAGAAATCCCCTTCGTCAAACATGTTCTTAAGCCGAAGCGCCAGCGCATCAGCCTCGTCAAAGCGGCGTTGCAAAATGAGGTTTGGAATGTGTCCGGCAAGGCAAGCCGAAAGACAAATCACGCCATCGGAATATTTTTCAAGTGTGTCATAGTCAATGCGCGGCTTGTAATAAAAGCCCTCGCAATAGGCAATTTCATTCATTTTCATCAAGTTTTGATAGCCCTCGTTGTTTTTTGCAAGAAGAATGATGTGCCCGATGTCGTCCTTCCCTTGTTTTTTGTGAAGGTCGCTGCAAATATAAAACTCGCAGCCCAAAATTGGCTTGATGCCCGCCTTGATGCATTCTTCATAAAACTGCAATGCGCCATACATGTTTCCGTGGTCGGTGATTGCCACGGCGCGATAGCCGCGTTCTTTGGTGATTTCCACAAGTTTGTTGATGCGCGCAATTCCATCAAGAAGCGAAAATTCAGTGTGCACATGAAGATGCACAAAATCGTGTTTTTCAGCCGGTTGTTCTTTCTTTTCGTCCATGTCAGTCCTCCAAGTCCTCCGCAATTTTGATGAGTTTTCTAAATCGATGTGCCAGCCCCGAGCGAGTCAACTTGATTGTTGAAAGTTTCAAAAGCTCGTCAAGGCTTTCTTCCGGATTCGCAAGCCTCAAAACAGCCACCTCTTGCAAATCTTCCGACAAACTTTCCAGGCCGATCGTCTTTTCAATTGTGTTGATGGCGTTTGTTTGACGAAGGCTGGCCTCGACCGTCTTGTTGATGTTTGCCGTCGTGCAATTCACCTGCCGATTGACTTTGTTTCGAAGTTCTCGCGTCACCATTTCATTCGAAAGTTCCAAAACGGCGTTGTTTGCGCCCAAAAGCGCCAAAAGATCTTGAATCGTTTGCGCATCTTTGATGTAAAGAACAAAAGAATTTTTGCGCTCAAAAATTTTCCCGATGATGTTATATTGCGCCAAAACGTGCGAAAGATCGGTCAAAAATTCGTGACTTTGGCTGGAGAATTCCATGTGATAGCCCGAGCCGCAACTTTGCGCCACGCCCTCCGAAAGCTTAATGCTCGACGTGCTTGCGCCAATATACACTCCGCAAAGAAAGGCCCGGCGGGATTCGTCTTCCAAAAGCAAGTTCTGGTCAAGGTCAAATTTCAATCGAAGTTCGCCGTCCTCCAAATCCACGACCCCGGCGTCCAAAAGCATGTTTTTGAAGCGCTCCACCTCGAAAGAGATTTCATAATATGTGTTTTTGTTGATGTTATAGTTCTCCGCAATCTCCGGCGAAACTTTCGCGCCAAAAAACTTTGTCAAAATGTTGTTGACAAAATCAAAAAGCTCCTCAACGTCCGAGACAATTTTAAAAAACAGCTTGCCGTTTTTCTTTTCGATTTGTCCGCAAGAATGAAAAAGTCCAGAAAGGAATGCAAGTGCCGTTGTGTCATCTTCAATGCTCATTGTGTTCAAAATTTCCACTTTGGAATTTCTTGAAAAACTCACTTTTTCACTCCTTTTTTTCATTTTTTTTGCAAAAAATTGGCATTTTTACGCCTTTTTTGCAATTTTTATTTTTTTATGTTGACAAATTCTCTCGATTTTTGATATAATGATTGCAGCAAAGAAAATCTCTTTTCTTTATCCGCAGGGCAGTAATAATAACCTGCGGATTTTTTTATCTTTCGCGCTTTTTGTGAAACTTTGGCAACTTGTCCAAGTTTGCCACTTGCGAAAGCGGAATGCCCAGCCGATAAACAAGGTTCATGCCGTTGTTCACCTCGCCCACGCGTTCCGGCCTGTGCGCATCGCTGTCGCAAATGAACTTCACGCCCTCGCTTGCCATGATCAGCATTTCTTCATCGGTGAAATTGATGTGTTTGCCGTTCAGTTCAACATACACGCCCTTTTGCTTTGCCATTTTTGCCACGGCGATTGTGTCCGTTTGAAAGCCAAAGTTAAGGTGCGTGATGATGTCGATTGGATATTTGTCCAACGCCTTCAAAATGGCGGTGGTGTTGCGATTGATGCGCTCTTTGCTCGGCTGAAAAATTTGCGGCATCAAGTTCGCCCAGTTAAGAAGTGCCTTGTCGCGCAACGAATTCATGTGCACGGTGCGATGATGTCCCATGAGCAGAATGTCCAAAAATTCATAGTCCTCTTCCTTGATGTCCACGTCGCCGTCAAGCGAGATGAGGTTTGCCTCCACGCCCAACAAGATGTCCACGCCGGTGATTTCCTTCGCGTTCAAAATGTCCTCTTGAAGTTGCGGAATGTTTTTGCGCCTGATGCCAAAAAATTCATGGTTGAAGCCATGGTCGGTGATTGCAATTTGTTTCAAGCCTTTGTCCGCGGCCACAGATGCGTTTTCCAGCACGGTGCCTTTGCCGTGATTGTGGCGGGAATATGTGGTGTGAGTGTGATAGTCGCCAAATAATAACATTTTCTCGTTTCCTTTATGCTTATTTTATCAGTTTTTGCGAAAATTTACAAGCAAAAATCTCAAATATGCAAAACAAAAAAAGAGAGATTCATCTCTCTTTCAAAACAATGATTTCTCGCTCGGGCTGGACGTCAATTTCCGCGAGTTTTTTTTCAAGAATTTCAACAAGCGCAAGCACGTCTTTGGCTGCCGCGCCACCAGTGTTGACAACAAAGCCGGCGTGCTTTTTTGAAACTTGCGCCCCGCCCACTGAAAGTCCTTTCAGGCCGAGGTCATCTAAGATTTTGCCGACCGAAACGCCGTTTGTTGCTTTGAACACGCTGCCAAGCGACGGCAAGTCGCAAGGCTGAGACGCGCGTTTCTTTTCCAGAAAAAAGTTCATGTTTTGCATGATTTTTTCGGTTTTTTCTTCAAAAAGGTGCAATTTTGCGCTCAAAATCACACAATTTTGCAAATTGGAATGGCGATAAGAAAAATCGCATTCCTCTTTTTTTCGCCAAAAAACTTTGCCGCCTTGCAAGATTTGCACCTCTTCCACAAATTCGCAAATTTCGTGCCCGAAACAACCGCCGTTCATGACCAAAAAGCCGCCAAGTGTGGCTGGAATGCCATTTGAAAATTCAAGGCCGGACAGCCCAAGTTTTGCCAGGCGCACATTCAGCGCAAAAAGGTTGATGCCCGCGCCCACTTCAACACAAAAGGCCTGTTTTTTGCCCTTTTTTGAGCATTTTTTGACAAAATCAAAATGGCGAAGCTTTATCACTGCGCCATCAAAGCCAGCGTCATCAAAAAGGACATTGCTGCCATTGCCCAAAACAAAAGTTTTGATTTGATTTTCTTCACAAATTTGCAAAATTTTCCGCAATTCTTGCACATTTTTTGGAAAAATCAGCCACTTCGCCTTTCCACCGATCTTCATCGTGGAAAACTTTGCAAGCTCCACGTCCCGCAAACACTCAAATTCTTCAAACATACAAAAATATATATGTTTTTTCAGTTTTTTTTGCAAAAAATCAAAAAATTTTCGAATTTTGCTTGACTTTCGCCCCCCCCGTGTTATCATAAGGTGAAATCGAAAAAAGGAGAAAAAATGGAACTAATTAATTATGGCGCGCTATCTTTTCGCAAGGACAGCCCTTTGGGCGAAATTGACAACCTTATCTGCTCAATAGGCTGTGACAAGGAATTGCTCGCAGACACCCAGCAACAATATGACAAAGAGTCTTATGTTAAACAACTTCGCGAAGAATATGCGGCAACGGGCATTTCGGATCAAGAAATTCAAGAAAGATATGAAGAACATTGCGCCTCGCTTGACGATGATTGTTCATTTTACGCTGACAAGATAAATGAAAACAAAAAGGCCCTCGTTGAAAAGATGAGAGAATTTCCTCAAAAAGACACATTGAAGGCATTTCTTTCAGAGCGCCAATCTTATTTTCGAGACAAAGCAAACAAAGAAACTGAGCCGCTCTATCGCAAGGATGCTAATTATCAAGAAGCTGCAACTGTCGAAGCAAAAATAGGCTTCAACAAGTATGTCGAAAAAAGCAGACAAGCATAAAAAGCATAGAACAAAAAAAATCTCATCCAAAAAGTGAGAATTTTTTTATTTTTTTTGAAATTTGCTTGACAAATCCCCCCCCCGCGTTATCATAAGGTGAAAATCAAAAAAAGGAGAAAATTATGAAATTTGTTGATTTTAATGGCTCAATTTCAAACGACACCTTGCTCCAACTGAGTGCAATGGGGGAAATTGACAAGCCTGTTGAGGGAAAGGA